>JAFSJF010000115.1 GCA_017439405.1 Bacteroidales bacterium | reverse complement strand
GGCTGTCGTATCACGGCAGCCGTGTTTGGTTGAGGTGCCTGCCGGGGTGCTGCCGTAGGTCGCTGGCCTCTGTCCCGTAGGTCGCGACCTACGGTTAGGTGTGGTTGCGTCTTTCAGACGCTGGGGCTTTGTTGGGTGTCGGCAGGGGTTGCGCTACGCGGGAACCCCGTAGGGATGACGGGATAATCGGCAGGCGATTTCAACCCCTGCTTGAACACTGGAAACCACAAAGGGCCTATTGTCTCCTTTTTCGTCCGTCTCGTTCGCGATGCGGAAAACTCAATCCAATTTCGGCCTGTAAATCATGTCCGTCGTGACAAACGCCTCCTTGAATCGGGGCTTGATGCGGCGCAGGCATTTCTCTGCCTCAACGCGGTTGCGGAAGTCGCCGGCGCGCAGGCGGAAATAAGGCTCGGCATAGGTGAGGTAAATCGGGATGTCGGGGAAGGCCTTCTCGAACTGTTTCTTCACTTCCTCGGCGTGTTTCAAGGCCTCGTTGCCGATTTCCATGAAAACGTGGATGCGGTAGCCGTTGAACGAGCTGTCGAGCTTATAGAGTTGCCGTTGCTTCGAGATGAGGCTTTCGATGCGGTCGTCTTGCTCGATGTTCACCGAGCCGTGGCTTTGCGCGAAACTGATGGCTGCCGAAACCATGCATATAATAAGGATGACTATTCGTTTCATTTCTACACGGTTTAAGCCGCAAAGTTACACATTTCTTCGTCATTCACCGAAATTTATTATTTTTGCGGCAAGAAAACTCTCGGATTATGCCAAAACTATTGCTCTACATAACCATGAAAGGAACTTGGATTTTCCTTATTTTCGGTACGGATAGCAACAAAAACAGGATTCATGTCCATGTGGGTCGGAAGGCAACCAAGGATTACTGCAAGATTTGGCTTGAACCGCAAGTGGAGTTGTGTAAAGCGGGCGATTTGACCACTGCCGAAATCAAGGAAGTGATGGAGATTGCAGAGCAATATAAGGATGAATTGATCAAGCAGTGGAATGATTATATGAACGGAAAACTGAGAATGAAAACGATAAGAAAATGAATAATAAACCGAGAATAGAAGGCTTTTGGGACGTGGATCCGGAAATCAAGGACATTACATTCCCTGCGCGGGGCAAAATCCAGATTGCCTTAGTGGACGGACGCGTGATTATTATGCCATTGTCGGCTTTTCCAAGCATCAAGAAAGTGCCCGTAAACGAGCGCAGCCATTGGTATCTGACAGGTGGCGGGTTTACTTGGGATTCTTGCCCTGAGGTGATTCACATTGAACAAGTTTTGGGAAATTTCCAGCGTTATGGCCATGAACAGTAATCTTGACGCTTCAGGTTCGCAAATGAGCAAGGCCGAGAAAGACCTCGAAAACGCCCTGCGCCCCGACTTGTTCGACAGCTTTGCCGGACAAAAACAGGTGGTCGACAACCTGCGCGTCTTCGTGAAAGCCGCCGCCCAACGTGGCGAAGCCTTAGACCACACCTTGCTGCATGGACCTCCTGGCTTGGGCAAGACCACGCTTTCGCACATCATCGCGCACGAACTCGGTGTGGGCATGAAGATGACCTCTGGCCCTGTGCTTGACAAGCCGGGCAACCTCGCCGGACTGCTCACCAGCCTCGAACCCAACGACGTGCTTTTCATCGATGAGATCCATCGCCTGAGTCCCGTGGTGGAGGAGTATCTCTATTCCGCGATGGAGGATTTCCGCATCGACATCATGATTGAGACAGGCCCGAGCGCACGAAGCATCCAAATCACGCTGAACCCCTTCACGTTGATTGGCGCGACCACTCGCAGCGGCCTGCTGACGGCACCCTTACGCTCGCGCTTCGGCATCAACTTGCGCTTGGAATATTACGATGCGCACACTTTGTCCAAAATCGTGAAACGCTCGGCAGGCATCCTTCGTGTGCCCATCGACGACACGGCGGCCTTCGAAATTGCGCGTCGCAGTCGTGGCACGCCGCGTATCGCCAACCTGCTCTTGCGCCGCGTCCGCGACTTCGCCCAAATCCAAGGCGACGGCACCATAACTTTGGATATTGCGAAAATCGGCCTGAAGGCCCTAAACGTAGACGAGCACGGTCTCGACGACATGGATAACAAGATTCTCACGACCATCATCGACAAGTTCAAGGGCGGTCCTGTGGGCGTCAACACCATCGCCACGGCGGTGGGCGAGGACCCTGGCACCATCGAGGAAGTCTGCGAGCCGTTCCTCATCCAAGAAGGCTTCATCATGCGCACACCCCGTGGCCGCGAGTGCACCGATTTGGCTTACAAGCATTTGGGGAAGATGCGAGTTAAGCCTACGGGAGAGATGAGCTTGTTCGACTAAGGCTTATGTGCTCTTGTCGTTCGGGCTGCTGGAAAAGGCTGTTTGTTAATCTCTCGTCAAAGCTTCTGAAGTATGTCTTCCTTCAAAACCCCATTCGCAAACAAGTTGCGTACCAACTCCTCTCGACTGATGTGATAAGTATGCAGGCCTAATGATTTTGCTATCTTGATGTTGGAAGCTGTGTCGTCGATGAACAAGGTTTCTTCAGGGGTCAGCTTTTCGTGGTCGAGGATGAGTTCGAAGAAGCGAGGGTCGGGCTTTTCAAGATGGATGTCGAATGAAAAATACGACTTGTTGAACAGCTTGTCGAATTCATCATAGCCGAATCGAAGCTGCAAATCCCTGATGTACAGTTCATAGTGAATTTCGTTGGAGTTGCTCATCAGGAAAATCCTGTAGTGTTTCCTGATTTGTTCGAGGGCTTCGATGCGTTCGTGGGGAATGTCGAGCAGCATGGCGTTCCAGATGGAGTCGAATCTCTCGTCGGTCATTTTCTCTTGCCCGATGAGGGTTTTCATCTTTTTGCGGAACGTTTGGGCGGTGTAAACGCCAGTGTCGAATTTGCTCATGATTTCGATAAAATCCTTTGAATGAGCAAGTTCAGAAACATTGATGCCCAATTTTTCGAGTTCCTTGTACACCACGTTTTCGTCGATGTCGAGAACGACGCCGCCAAGGTCGAAGATGATATTTTTGATTTTTGTGTTCATTTTTGATGAAAATTTAGGTCTAATTCGGTGCAAAATTGTAACTTTGCCGCGCAAAAAGCAAGAAAAAAATGCAAAATTGCAGTTTTTGCCTTGTTTTTTCGCGGTCCCATAGCGCAGTTGGTTAGAGCAACTGACTCATAATCAGTAGGTCCTAGGTTCAAGCCCTAGTGGGACCACAAACGAAACCCCTAACTTGTTGATTCTCAGGATAGGGGTTTTCTTGTTGCACAGCGATTGCACTTTCATGCCATTTGTTCGTAATCCCTTGCCAGGCCGCCTTGCGAGGTTTCCTTGTAGAGCGATGGCAGGTCTTTTCCGGTTTCCTTCATCGTTTCCACCACCTTGTCGAACGACACGCGGTGCCTTCCGTCGGAAAAGGTGGAGTAGATGTTGGAATCCAAGGCGCGTGCGGCGGCATAGGCGTTGCGCTCGATGCATGGGATTTGGACGAGACCACAAACGGGGTCGCAAGTCATGCCCAAATGGTGTTCGAGGGCCATCTCGGCGGCATATTCGATTTGGGCCGGACTGCCCCCAAAGAGTTGGTTGGCGGCAGCAGCGGCCATGGCGCAAGCCACGCCCACTTCGCCCTGACAGCCCACTTCGGCACCCGAAATGGAAGCGTTGGTGCGCACGATATTGCCCACCAAGCCAGCCGTCACCAAGGCGCGGACGATGCGTTGGTCAGTGAAGTCGTAACTCTTTGAAAGATGGTATAAAACCGCAGGCATCACGCCGCACGAGCCGCAAGTCGGCGCAGTAACGATGACCCCACCTGATGCGTTCTCCTCCGAGACTGCCAAGGCGTAGGAATACACCAGTCCGCGACTTTTCAGCGTGTGCGTGTAGCCCGAGGCCTTGATGTGGTAGGTGGCGGCTTTGCGGCTCAAGTTGAGCGGACCGGGCAAAACCCCTTCGGCCTGTAAGCCCCGCTCCACTGCTGCCTGCATCACGCGCCAAACTTCCATCATATAGTCCTCAATCTCCTTTTGGTTCTCGTATTCGTACACGTATTCCCAATAGGTGCGTCCGCATCTCTCGCACCAGTCGAGGATGTCGGTCATCCTGCTTAGGGGATAGAGGTCGGGCTGCTTGCTCAACTTGCCTTCCTCGGCTAGGTTGCCGCCCCCAATGCTGAACACCAGCCACTCGCCAAGAAGGTTTTTCGAAGCGTCAAACGCCTTGAACAGCATTCCGTTAGGGTGGAAGGGGAGGATGGTGTCGGGTTTCCATGCGATTTCGGTCGGGGCTTGCAGGGTGCTGAGGATGGCCCAGTCGGTCATGTGGCCTTTGCCTGTGGCGGCCAGGCTGCCGTAGAGTGTCACCTCGAAGGAGGCTGCGTTAGGATAGCGTTGGTTGAAGATGGAGGCCGCTTTTTGCGGACCCATGGTGTGGCTGCTTGAGGGGCCGACACCTACTTTGTATATGTCCTTGATGGTTTTCATAGGTTCTTTTTGATTGCGGGACGCGAGACCGCGAGACGCTATACAGGCTGCAAAAGTACGGTTTTATTGGGGTTTAAGTGTGACTGGAAGAAAAAAAAGAAAAAATTTACCGAAAAAGTTTGGCGCATTGAAAAAAGTTGTATCTTTGCAGCCGCAAACAAGGGGCATTAGCTCAGTTGGCTAGAGCGCTTGCATGGCATGCAAGAGGTCATCGGTTCGACTCCGTTATGCTCCACAAAAGAAACCCTGCCGCATTACGGTGGGGTTTTTTGTTGATTAATCGGCGTGTTTGATTCTTTTGAGGCAGAGGTTGTTCACGTTGGCAAGAAGACAGGACGGCTGGTCAAATGGCAATCACCCCCAAAACAACGCTTCGGCCACGCCATCGGCAAAGAGCATTTGGCGGTCGTCGAGGTAAAGGAACTCGCGTGTTTGCGTGAGTTTTCCTTGGGCAACCAAGGGTTGGGCTTGGGTTTCGCAGTAGTCGGAAAAACGTTCACCCATCTCGCGGCATAGCCATTTCAGGTCGATGCCCCAATGCGTGCGCAGACGCAGCATGACGTATTCGTCGTAAAGCTGCCCGTCAGTCAACGTCTCGCGTCCCGCTTCCCGATATTTTTCCACGCTTGAAACATTCCACTGCCGAGAACTCCCGTCAAACGAATGCGCCGAAGGCCCGAGGCCAAGGTAAGGTGTTCCGAACCAATAGCTTGCGTTGTGCTTGGAGTGCATCCCGCTTTTGCAGAAATTGGAGATTTCATAGTGCAAGAAACCGTTTTCGGCGGCGCGATGGCAAAGGATGCCGTAGTCGCGGAGGGCATCGTCGTCATTGATGGGCGCGGCCTTGCCCAACTCGATTTGCTTGGTTAGGATGGAATTAGGCTCGAGGGTGAGCGCGTAAGCCGAAAGATGCGGGACATCGGCCTCGAAAAACAGGTCGAGGTTGCGGTTCCATTGGTCGGCGCTGCTGGTCGGGAGGCCATAGATGAGGTCGAGGCTAAGGTTCTCGAAACCGGCTTGTTTGGCCCAAACGAGGCACTGTCGGGCGTGTTCGGCGTTGTGTTTGCGGCCCAGATACCGCAAGTCGTTGTCGAAGAAGCTCTGGATGCCAATGCTGAGGCGGTTGATGCCGACTTTGCGCAAGGCAAGCAGATAATCCAGCGAAAGCGTGTCGGGATTGGCCTCAAGGGTGATTTCGGGGTTTTCGGCGAGCGGGTAATGTATATTAATAAGGTGCAAAACCGCCTCGATTTCGTCCGCCGAGAGCAGGGAAGGGGTGCCGCCGCCGAAATAAACCGTACTGACGGATTCCGAAGGGCCGTTGTTCTCAAACGGGAGCGTCATTGCGGGCTTGACCCGCAATCTCTCCAGCTTGAGGTAGTCTTTTCGTGCGACGATTTCTTCCTTCAACGCCTCCAAAAACCTGTCTTTCAGCCTCATGTAAGGCAGCGAATAGAAGCCGCAATAGCCGCATTTCGACTTGCAGAAGGGAATGTGGATGTAGATGCCTGCCATCTTACTTTTCAACGACCAGTTTCACGGACTTTTCTCCATCATTGGTTTTGAGACACACGAAATAGATGCCGTTTTGCAGGCGGCTAATGTCGATATCCTCAAAGTTTTCACAGATGCGCAACACACTTTGGCCCATGATGTTGAACACCTCAACCTGAGCGAGTCTAGCACCTTCGACGTGGAGCAAATTATTGGCAGGGTTCGGATAAACTTTAGCTTCCTTGACATGTTCTTGAACGGCGTCCCAAAGCACAGTTACTGATAATGGTTCAGAAGCCCTCTCACAACCGTCATCGAAAACGGCAATAACAATATACACATGGGTTTCGTCGAAGTCAACATCGAGGTCGGTGTACTCAAATAATGGATGTTGTAATGTTTCCAACAGCATTCCGTCTTTCATTATCCTATAGCCCGACAGATTTCCTGTTGATCCCGGTATGGGTCCAATCCACTTCAGAACCACTTTGGGCATGTCGCCGAAAGTTTCGGCTTCGAGGTTGCGGACAGGGAAACATTCAGGCTCAATGGTTTCCTCTCGAATCCAGCCCATGCGGTCGTTGCTGCCTTTGTAGGTGCCAAAAACCAGATTTTCAACAGGTTGGTTCAAGGCGTATGCAGTCACATAAACAGGGTCATCGGGAGAGAAGTTCTGGACATAGGTCAAGGTGACAATTTCCAACATGCCATCACCATTGATGTCGCCGAAATTGGCTCCATTCATATAGGAGAGGCCTTGCGGACGCAATGGGAAGCCTTCGGTCACCTCGGTGCCGTCCATCTCCCAAGCTCGGATGTAGCCTTGTTCGCCATCCATCAGATTGAAGTCGGTGATGATTTCGTTTTCGCCGTCGCCGTCGATGTCGGCCACAGAGATAAAGCCTTCGATGCCCGAACTTAGGTTGAGTGGGAATCCGGGAGCCACATTGCCTTCGGCATCATATTGGTAGAACACGTTACCTTCGCCAGAGACGCCCATAAAGATGGCGTATTCGTCGCCGTTTTTGACGGCCGTCGGGGCGGAATAAGTCCAACTTGAAACGGGTTTTGGCCAGCCGTCAAGGTAGTCGCCATCACCCATGATACAGCGCGCGTAATGGTGCGGGTTGTCACCATGGCAGGCACCCACAAGGCTCCAGTCGGTAAAACCGTGGCCGAATAAGTCGACCACGAGTGGCGATTGGTAGGAATACTTGTAGGCTCCTTCACTGTCTATCATATTAAGTTGTGTGCCCGTATTATTGACGTAGTAAAGCGCCGAGGTGGTTGCTGTGAAAAGCAGCAAAGTGCCGTCACCACAGTCGGCCAAGGTGGGCGTGAAGGCAGGCGTTGAAGGCATTTCGAAGGGGAAGCCCTCTATCTCCTCGCCTTGTAGGTTCCACACATGGACACCTGCTGAGATGTTTGCCGAGGCTTTTCCGCGGCCACTGAAAACGATTTCCAACTCGCCGTCGTTGTTGAGGTCGGCCAAAACGGGTGCGCAGATGAGCGGATTGTTGTTCGTCACAGTGGCAAGCAGCACTTCACCAGTGTTGCTAAAAACATTGATGCCGCCTCGGGCATTGCCGTAAGCAGTAAGCACTACGATTTCAAGGGTGCCGTCACCATCAATGTCGCCAACAGCAGCAGGATACTGGGCCATGCCTCCGACCAAAGGTTGTGTCCAAACCACGTTGCCTTGTCCATCGATGACGTTAATCTCCTCGTTGTGGCAGAGGATGATTTCGTCGGCGCCGTCGTTGTTGAGGTCTGCTAAAGCCAAGCCTCGCATTGGCTTGTAGGTGGTGTTAGAGCTAAAACTCAGAGGAAATCCTGGCATGGGTGCCAGACCGTCGCGAGCCACGGGCGGCAGTTGTGCATCAAGCACTTTTTCAGCCCGAATCACGCCTTCCTCGTCCAAAAAGGCACGTGTTGCATAATGTTGGGCCAAAAGTCCTAACGGAAAGGCCGTGAAAGCAAGTAATAGTAAAGCTAACTTTTTCATAATGAATTGTTTGTTTTGTAAAACAACAAGGCCGTGTCATTACCGGCATCACCAGTGAATGACACGGCCCTTTTAAGGTTTTTAAGAACCGCCTAATGGGTTATTTGTCTTTTTGCAGCAACCACAGATGCACTTGTAAGCCACACCAGCGAGGCAAGCACCGACCAGCGGGGCCACGATGAAGAGCCATACTTGACCCATGGCGCTCCAAACGCCACCAGTGTTGGAGAACAGGGCGACGCCAAGCGAACGGGCAGGGTTCACCGAAGTGTTGGTCAGCGGGATGCTGATGAGGTGGATGAGCACGAGGGTGAGACCGATGGCCAAGCCGCCGAACTTGCCGTTGGCATGGCAGCTGTCGGTGACGCCGAGGATGACCATAAGGAACACGAAGGTCAGCAGGCATTCAATGAGGAATGCACCGCCGGTGGAAACGGCGAGGTAGCCCGTGTCGGGACCGCCGCAAGCCTTCTGGAAGGCTTCGCCAAAGCCATTGGCTGCGAAAACGCCAGTGGCGCCGAGCTTGGCGGCATTCCAAATGCAGAGCAGCAAAGCACCAGCGATGATACCGCCGATGAACTGGGCAGCCCAGTAGCACAACATTTCCTTGAAACTCATGCGGCCGTTGACGAAAACGCCAAAACTGACAGCAGGATTAAGGTGAGCGCCAGAGATGTGGCCGATGCCATAAGCCATGGCCACCACGGTCAGACCGAAGGCGATGGAAACGCCAAGGAAACCGACATGTCCGAAGAGGGCGGTACCGCAACCTCCAAAGACGAGGACGAATGTGCCGAACAATTCGGCGAAGAATTTGTTACCAATCTTCATAGTTTGTTGATTTTAAATTAGTTAATAAATAGATTTAGGTTTGTTTTCAATTCTAATGCGTCAAGGTTTATGCCCTTGACGACCCTGCAAATGTACAAAATAATCAAAATGGTGCAAATTTTTTCGGCAAAAATCAATCGGAAACATCCGTGAAGGTCACCCTGCCTTTCGGGGCGTCAGTTCGTCGGTTAAAACGCGAATTCATACCCTGCGCCAATCCAGCCTCTGAAGCCGGTCTCTTTTGTGTAAGACTTGAGCTTGGTGCCTTCGGCGTTGGCATCCACCACTTTGTCGATGACATAATCGCCTAACAGGTAGAAATTCAGCTTGTTGTGCTTGTCCAACTTGACATCCACGCCGAGTGAGCCGCGCAAACGGTTGACATAGCCCCCGTTGAAGCCATTCAGGAACCAGCCGGCCTCGCCTTCCTCGGAATAGTCATCCAAGGTGACGTAAACAGAGCCGTCGTAAGCCGCGCTGATAGCGGGTGCGTTCAGGTAGTTGCGAAGCTCGAAATAGGCATAAGGCTCAATCCTTCCGAAGCCTCTGTATTTGGCCATCAGGCGACTCTTGAGCACCAAGGCGTTTTGGGGATTCTGATACGGGTTGAAATCGCCTGTGCGCCGCGTCAGTTGCAGGCGTTCCTTCAGCGAGAAGTTCCAATCCGCCACCTTCACCGTTCCTTTGGCATCGATCATGAAACGATGACGCGCATTCTTGAATGCCTGCGCCGAGCTACTATAGCCATTAATCAAGGAATAGCCGACGCCTAACTTGAAGAACTCGTCGATTTTATAGCTCAGGCCAAGAGTGGTTTGCAAGCGGTCGAGGCTACCGAAATTCTGGTCGAATCGGACTTCTTCCTCAAGGGAAACGTGGAAGCCGCGCGTGATTTTCTTGTCGAGGCTCACGGAAACCCTTCCGCCAAACTCCGGGTCAAGGGCGACGTCGGTTTGGGCGAATGCCGACATCACTGGTAAAACCATTCCCAATATCAAAATGAAAACTCTTGTCTTATTCATAACGATTAACTATTGATTATCCTTATTTTTGTGACAGGGGTTTCGCTGCGCTTCACCACCTGCCTAATTTCCTTCGTCCCTACGGGACTACCTAAGCTACTAACTATCAACTAAAACGGTCCATGTCCGCCACCGCCAGGTCCACCGCCTCCACCGTTGCCGCCCGAATAAGACGACAAGCTGACCTCGGTGCCTCCGCTAATGGTCGCGTCCTCAAACAGCCAATTCTCGAAATAGCTCGTGCCGCCCGAATAGCTTACGCCCGATTTCAGCGTAGGCGTTGTGGCTCCCGAAACCACCAGTGGCGTTCCGCCGCTCGATTGGGTCATGAAGGCGTAGGTCTTGGAGCCGACCGTCAGGCCGTACCAAGTGTTTTGCGCCCACGACGAAGCCGAATAGCAGCTTTGCGAGAGCGAGGAGCCGCTTTCCAAGCCTCCGATGGCGATGAGTGTGCCGCCGGTGAGATACATCTTATAGCCGCCTTCGGTGTTGGCGTCGATGGCCACCTCGGGCGAGCTGCTTCCGATGGCATAGACCACGCCGCCTTTGAGGTAGAAATTGCCGTTGGCATCGAGGCCGTCGTTGCCTTTGCTGTAGCCAAACACATGGCCACCCGAAATGGTGAAATCGCTGCCCGAGTTGATGGCATCGTCGGCTTGCGAGATGGCCACCACCTCGCCATCGGTAATCGTGATGCTGCCCTTGGCTTCAATGGCTTCGTGGGCAGTGCTGTTCACCGTGACCTTTCCTCCCGAAAACACAAGATTTCCATCACATTTGATGCCTTTGGCCGACACGCTGCTTGCGCTGCTGCCTCCTCCACCGCCACCGGGGAAACCGCCGCCACCGTTAGAGCCATAGTTGTTGCCTGTGGCGAAAACCTCGACATGGCCGCCGTTGAAGTAGCCGTTGCCATCGGTGCTGATGCCCTTGCCGCCTGTGCCCGTGTTGGTGATGGTGAGGCCGCCGCCGTTCATCTTGAAATAGCCGTCGGCCTTGATGCCAGCCGATCCGGTGTATTCGCCGTCCTCGCTGTCGTAAGCCGTGCCGCCCGTCACGTTGATAGAGGTCGTGCCGCCATCAATGACGACATAGCCGTCCGTGCTGAAGCCTTTCTTCATGTCGGCGCTAACTCCAACTTGGATTTCGCCACCCGAGACGAGGATGCAGTCCTTGCCGCGAATGCCGTGTCCAGCCGAAGAGGTGACATATATCTCGCCCGACTTGAAGTTCAGGTAATCGTCGCTGACGATTCCGTTCTTGCCTGTCGCCGTGACGTAGAGCCGCCCCTCGCCGCTGAAGATGAACTGTCCTTCGCCGAACAGCACGCCCTTTTCGTCCTCTTCGGAAGGCGTTTCCGTGTAGGAAGCGCCGTCATAGAGGCTGTTCGTGCCGTTTATGACAACGAAGGTGCGCTTGCCCTTGTTCGGAGTGGCTTGCGGCCCTTGCACATTGATGGCCGCGCCATTCGGGTTGGCGATGCTGACGCCATTTAGCGTAATGCCTTGTTTTCGTGGGCTGTACAGCTTAAAGAAACCGTCAGTGGTACCGCCCGAAAGCTCGTACATCACGTACTCGTCGCCAGTGTAAACGATGGTCACGTCGTTGTTGCTGACCGTCACCGTAAAGTCATCGTTGGTGCCTTCGACAGTGGCATTGGCGTTTTCGGAAAAAGCCACAAGCACCGTTTGGGCAAAAGTGGTGTTCGTGATGTCGTCATCGGAGTCGTCAACCGAAATGGGGTCGATGAGGACGATGTTGTCTTTTTGGCAACCCAACAACAACAACCCCAACAGACTCAAAAAAAGTGTTTTTTTCATAGGTAATGGTTATATGGCTTTAGACAGGAATGGCTCGTCTTCATGGTTTGCCGTTCTTTTGTCGTAACGGTTTTTTGTCTGGATTATTGCACGAAGATAGAAGGGAGGCCGTCAATTGATCATCCAAGCCACGCCACAACCTAAGGCATAGTATCTGCCAAAGTCCTGGAAGTCAAGGTCGCACTCGATGTCGAGTTGGACGCGGCGCGAAGGCATCCATGTGAAGCCGAATTCGGTCATGTATTGGTTTTCCTGTTCGGGATGGAGATAGTTGTAGGTCTCCACGAATGCACCGATGTCGTCGGTGATGTTGAAGCCTATGGCCAAGGACAAGAAGGTTTGAGGCACGGCGGTCTCGCCGTCCCATTCCACGCTGGTGTCATAGCAAAGCCAAAGCCGGTCATTGATTTCGTGTTCAAACATGAGGTACATAGAGGGCGCGAGATGGGAAGGAAGCAGCTCCTTCGACCCGACATGCGGCGACTTGAATTCGGCCAAAAGCCCTATGGAAGGGAGCCAGTTGGAACTTTCGAACACTTTGAGTTTCGTCCCAATGGTGAGTGGCGACATGGCAAAGGAGGATTCCATCGCCTGCCCGTCGTTGAGCAACAGGAGATCGGTGCCCACACGCAGCTCCACGTTCTGGAAGATGCCGTAGCGCACGATGGTGCTGTTGAGTGTGAAGGTACGCGATCCGTCGGCACCCGACTCGAAGCCAAAGCCGTTTTCCCATGAGATCTTGTGCAAGGGAAGCACTTCGGCACCCCAAGTGTAGCCAGGGCGGTCGGCGGAAAGCGTTGGCAGCTCGTCTTGTGCGTGACACAGACACGCCAAAAGCATGATTAGGGTAAATAAAACACTGTGTTTCATTGAATTATGGTTTGCTTGTTTGGATAACATGCTGCAAAAATAGGGTTTTTTGTTGAGAATCACATGGCAAAAACCATAATGAAAGCCCCCCACCCATTTTAATTTTTCATGTTTCGGCAAGAATTATCCATGGAAACACTATTTTTGCACGCCATTGTACTCAGGTCCATGGCCAATCCAAGACACGAAAAGTTTTTCCGAATCGAAATGGACTCATCTTCATCCCACAAAGCAATTGTAATTGGTGCCGGTATTTCCGGACTTACCACAGCGGTGTATTTGCAGCGTTCTGGTATCCAGACGCTCATCTTGGAGAAAGCCGCTGGGCCAGGAGGCGTTTCCACCAGTTGGAAGCGTAAAGGTTACACCTTCGAAGGAGGCGTACACTGGCTTATCGGCGCCAAAGAAGGGATTCCGCTGCATCAGGTTTGGTTGGAGACAGGAGCCCTTCAGGAAAGCCATCCCGTTCACTTCAAAGACCCTATATACACCTTGGTGGATCGCGAAGGCATCATGCCCCTTTTTCGCGACTTGCACGGGCTGGAACTCAAAGGCCTTAGGGATCGGATGGCCCTTTGGAGCCTTCGTTTCCACTTGGCTTGTTTCAGGCATTTTCATCAACCTATCAACGACCTGAGAGGGCTTAGGGTCAAGTATCCCAAGCCGTTCTCCGTCGGCGAGTATGTCAAAATGCTGCCAGCGGTCCTCGTCACCCCGTTTTTGATGGCGCAATCGGCTCGAGGCTATGCCAAAAGATTCAAGAACAATCGGATAAGGGCGCTGCTGGCAGCCGTCGTTGAACCCAATGTCAATGCACTTTCGCTCATCTATACTCTCGGCACTTTCCATGAGGGCGACAGCGGCTATCCGAAGGGCGGCTCTCTGCGCTTGGCGCAGAATATGGCCGATAGTTTTTTAGGTCTTGGTGGGGAAATCCGTTACCAGACCATGGCTGAAGGGATTCTGCCCGACGGAAAAGGCTGGGCTGTTCGCACCGATGGCGAAGTGCTCCAGTCGGATGTGGTGGTCGTTTCAGCCGACGCCCGAAGTGCCATAGACACGCTCTTTCGCGAGCCGTTGCAGGATGGCTGGGCAAAGAAGATGCGATCGGGACTTAGGACGACCCAGTGCATGTTTCTCGGTGTTGGGGTTGAGGCCGACCTGTCTTCCAGGCCTCGTTCCATGCAAATCGTGTTGCATAGTCCGTTGAAAGCTGCCGGACGTACCTACGAGACGGTAGTCGTGAACAACTATGCCACGGAAGACGGCTATGCCCCCGAGGGTTGTAGCGTCATTACCTGCCTACTTCACGGCCCAACGTATGCCTATTGGAAAGCGGCCAAAGATGACGGCAGCTACGAAGCCAAGAAAAAGGAAGTGATGGATGGTTTCCTTGAGGCGATGGGGAAGGTGATTCCAGAAATCAGGGATGCTGTTGTGGTGACGAATATGGCCACTCCTTTGACCTACGAGCGTTACTGCGGCACCTTCGAAGGGAGCTATATGACGGACTGGCCGCCATTCAGCCGATTGTACCACGCTCCCATCCGCTATCGTAAAGGTTTGTATTTCACGGGACAACGCACAGCCTATTCGGGAGGCCTCCCTCCTGCAGCCCAAAGCGGACGCACTACCGCACAAACCGTTTGCAAGGATTTCGGTGTAGAGTTCGTTAGCCATTGATTTTCCCTTGAATCTTAGGTTTCATGGGAAGTTTTACTCCAACCCGCATAATGGAGATTTCAATATGGATTTTTTCCATTTTAAATTTTTTGTATGTTTTTTTTTCTGCCTTGGTATGTAATTTTGCATGAAAATGTAAGCGAATCCATGAAGAAAATCCTGACAACGGTCTTTTGTGTGATGTTGGCTTTCTCCACATTCGGACAGGAGAGCAAGAGTTATCGCTTTTCGTTGGAAGACTGCCTGCGCTTCGCCACGGCCAACAGCCTCGACCGCAAGTCGATGGAGCTGACGGGCGAGAGCTTGGAAACGACCTACGAGCAGTCGAAACAGCAACGCCTGCCCAACCTGAGCGCGTCGTTTGGCGAAAACTTCACGAACAACGCCAACGGCTGGGGCGTGTCGGGCAACGTGGGCGTAGGCTCGTCGGTGACGATCTACCAAGGCGGCCAAATCAACAACACCATCGAGCAAAACCGCCTCAACGTGGAACGCAACGCCGTGCAATTGGAGCGCTACGACAACCAATTGGCCACCCAAATCCTGCAAAGCTTCCTCACCATCCTCGGCAACCAAGAACTGCTGAACTACCAACTCGAGGTGTTGAAAACCAGCCGCGAGCAACTGAAGCAAGGCGAGGCGCGATACAAGGCGGGCGCCATCCTCGAAAGCGACAAGCTCCTCCTCGAAGCGCAGTATTACAGCGACTCGAACAACGTGGTCGATACGCGCATTAATATAGGTAACAACCTGCTCGACCTGAAGGTGCTGCTCTCGATGGAGCCGACCGACGAGTTGGAAATCGTTTCGCCCGACACCGACAACCTCGACCATCTGCGGGAATCGCTGCCCACCGAGGAAGAAGCCATCGGCCTCGCGATGGAATACATGCCCGACCTGCGCCTCGGCGACTACGACATCCGACTGGCCCAAAAAGGCATCGACTTGGCGCGGGGCAACTATTTCCCGTCCATCTCGGCCAACGCCAACGTGGGCATGGGTGTGCTCTCGTTCGACAGCGACGGCAGCCAGCAGTGGATTGGCAAGCCGAGCGAGTCGGTGGGCGTGTCGATGAGCGTCCCGATCTACAGCCGAGGCCAAACCAAGGCCAACGTGAAGAAAAGCCAAATCGCGCTCCAGCAGGCCGAACTCGACTATGAACAAACACAACTCTCTGTGCGACAAACCGTTGTTCAAGCCTATCGCGACGTGGTCTCGGCCTACAACGCCTACAAGGTTTCCGAAATTCGCGAAAACGCCTATAGCAAGAGTTTTAACGCATACAATGTTCAGTATCAATATGGTACGATAACCACCGTGGAACTTTTGCAACAGCAAAACAACTACCTGAACGTGTTGAACACCTACATCCAGAACAAATATTCCCTCGTGATGAAGCGCAAGATTTTGGACATTTACATGGGCAAACAGATTACATTATGAAAAAGAAAACGAAAATTTGGTGGGTCATTTTGGGAATCGTCGTGGTGGCGATTGCGGCGATTTTCATCGTAAACAAAAGCAAGTCGGCGAACAAGGAATTGGTCATACGCACCCACGCGGTGGCCGAATACACGGTGGAGAACACTGTCACCGCAACGGGCACCATCGAGCCAGTGGAGACCGTGGAAGTAGGTACGCAAGTTTCCGGAAAAGTGGAAAAGATATACGTCGATTTCAACGATGTGGTAAAGAAAGGCGAGTTGCTGGCTGAGTTAGACAAACTAACGCTCACCCAAAGCGTTAGCCGGGCCAAGGCGAGTTTGACCTCTGCCGAAAGCCAACTTAATTATGCAAAACTCACTTATGATCGTACTAAACAACTTTTTGAAGCTAACGCAGCCACACTCGCCTCTTTTCAAGAAGCCCAAAACACCTACACGCAGGCGCAGATGAACAAGAAAAACGCCCAAGCATCCTACGACCAGGCCTTGGTTGACCTTGGCTATGCCGAGATCTATTCGCCCATCGACGGCATCGTGCTCGACCGCGCAGTGGAGGTCGGACAAACCGTGGCGGCCTCGTTCAGCACGCCCACCTTGTTCACCCTCGCCAACGACCTGACCAAGATGCAGGTGGAGGCCGACGTCGATGAAGCCGACATCGGTGAGGTGAAGGTGGGGCAGCGCGTCAAGTTCACCGTGAGCACCTACTTGGACGAGGAATTTGACGGCACGGTGAACCAGATCCGGATGAAACCCACCACGACGAGCAACGTGGTGACCTATACCGTCATCATCGAGGCACCCAACCCCGAGCAGAAGCTCTTCCCCGGCATGACCGCCAGCGTGACCATCGTCACCGAGGAGCAGACGGGATTGGCCGTGCCCGCCGAGGCGTTCAACTTCACGCCCGACGAGCAGGTGCTGAAGGCCATCCGCAAGGCCGACAAGCCCGAAGGCCAGCGGCCAGAACCTCCGCAAGGCGAGCGCCCGCAAATGGACGGACAACCGTCGGCAGGCCGTGCGATGGTATGGCTGAAGAACAGCGACGAGATGATGCCGCGCCCCGTGAAGGTGGGCATGAGCGACGGCGCCTACAAGATTATAGAGCAAGGCCTGCAGGTCGGCGACTCGGTGGTGCTTTCGGCGCAGTTCGTGGCCAAGGAAAAGGCCAAGAAGACGGGCGAGAACCCCTTCATGCCCGGCCCTCCCGGTAGAAACAAGAACAACAGTGGCAACAACAAAGCCCCCAGCGGACCACCGCAATAATCGTTTGGCCATGAATGCGCAACAATCCATCATCAAGGTCGAGAACCTCAAAAGGACGTTTGTCGTCGGCAGCGAGCAAGTGCATGCGCTGAAAGGCGTGTCGTTCGACATCTTCCAAGGCGAGTTCGTGAGCATCATGGGCTCGTCAGGAAGCGGCAAATCGACCTTGTTGAACATCCTTGGCTGCCTCGACCAACCCACTTCGGGCGAATACCTCATCGACGGCATTTCGGTGCGCGAGCGGACCAAAAACGAGCTATCCGACATCCGCAACCGCAAGATCGGCTTCGTGTTCCAGTCGTATAACCTCTTGCCGCGCACTTCGGCTTTGGAAAACGTGGAGTTGCCGCTCGTTTACAACCCCGACGTGTCGCACAAGGAGCGACACGAGAAGGCGCAACACGCCTTGGAACTCGTCGGGCTGAAGGACCGCATGGGTCACATGCCCAACCAGCTTTCGGGAGGTCAGCAGCAGCGTGTGGCCATCGCCCGCGCCTTGGTGAACGACCCGGTCATTGTGCTTGCCGACGAAGCCACGGGAAACCTCGACACGCGCACTTCCTACGAAATCATGAGCCTCTTCCAAAGCCTGCACGAGCAAGGGAAAACCATCGCCTTTGTGACGCATGAGTCTGACATCGCGGTGTTTACGAGCCGAACCATCTTCCTCCGCGACGGCCACATCCTCCGCGACGAAGCCGTGGCGACCAAGTCGGCGGCGGAGGCTTTGGCCGCCTTGCCAGTGGATAACGATTATTAACCCCATCTCTCAACTCTAACCTGTTTTGGATATACTAAACTTAATACGAATATCGGCAAAAGCCCTGCTCCGCAACAAGACGCGCTCGGCCCTTTCCATGCTCGGCATCGTGATTGGAATTGCCGCCGTCATCGCTGTCGTCAATCTCGGCGAAGGCCTGAAGCAAAGCACCGCCAACCAACTCTCCGACATGGGCACCAACCTCATCATGGTGATGCGTGCCAACCAGCGGCGCGGCGGTGTCAGCATGGGTTCGGGCAACGTGCAGTCGCTCAAGGTGCGCGACTGCGAGCTGATTGCCAAAGGCGCGAAAAATGTCACGATGGTCAGCCCCGTGGTGAACAGCGGCGGGCAGTTGGTGAACGGCTCCAAAAACTGGTCGGGGACGGTGTATGGCGGCTCGCCCGACTATTTGGAAATCAGGAAATACGAAATCGCGACGGGCGTCAATTTCACCGACGACGACGTGAAGAAATACGCCAAAGTCGGCCTGATTGGGCAGACCATCGTCAAGGAGCTTTTCGACGATGGCGAAGACCCCATCGGCAAGACCATCCGCGTGGGCAACATGCCGTTTAAGGTCATCGGCACGCTGAAGGAAAAAGGCCAAAACAGCATGGGCATGGACCAAGACGACCTCGTCGTAATGCCTTACAGCACAGTACAAAAGCGTATGTTGGGTGTCGATTACATCCAGCAAATCGTGTGTTCGGCGGCATCCGAGAACGTGGCAGAGGCTGCCGTGGAGGAAATCGAGAACATCCTTCGCGCTTCGCACAAGATTCCCGAAGGCGGCGAGGACGATTTCGACGTGCGCACCCAGCAGGAGATGCTTGAGATGATGACTTCGATGACGGGCATGATTACCACGGTTTTGGTTGCCATTGCACTGATTTCGTTGCTCGTAGGTGTCATCGGCATCATGAACATCATGTACGTCACCGTCACCGAGCGCACCAAGGAAATCGGCCTCCGAATGTCCATCGGCGCGAAGAATGCCGCCATCCTGATGCAGTTCCTCACCGAGAGCATGATCCTGAGCCTCATCGGTGGCGTTTTGGGCTTGGTTTTGGGCCTGCTGCTGTCGTATGTGGTCTCGATGGCCATGTCGCTGCCCTACGTCGTCAATGTGCTTTGGATGGTGATTTCCTTCGTGTCGTGCGCCATCTTGGGCCTCATCGCCGGTTTCTTCCCCGCCCTGAAGGCCTCGCGCACCGACCCGATTAATGCGTTGAGATACGAATGACCTCAAATACTGAATGAAAGATGAACGCAAAAGCCAATGATAACGTGGAGCATTTCCTTTCGCTGAGGCGCATTTTTTTCTTGTCGTTTGTGATTAGCGTTGGCTTTCACCTGTTGTTTGCGCTGTCGTTTTTTTTCGGCGAATCGTTGATTCTTGGTTCTGAGAAGTCGCCCATGACACCGTGTCTTGAACGGGCGGTTCATCCAACCGTTTCTGACACCATTCATTGTGCAGATGCTCAGCAAGTGGGTTCGGGGAAACCGATGAAACAGCGGGATGTCGGGCAAACGCCTGTCAAACCGAAGAAGTTCAGGTATGGCAAGATGTTGGTTCACATCATGTTAAGTTTCTTGTTGGTCTTTGCTTTGTTTTGGCTCAATCGGGAGCTTTTGGGCGTTAAATACACGAAGCGATGGCGTGAAGTCTTTTTCGTCGTTTTGGGTTCAATCTTGACGACCACGGTCTTAAGCATTGCGTTTTCTTACTTGATTGTTTTGGTGTTTGACCCCACATTTCCTGATTCGCCTTTCCCATTTCGCATGATTCGCGACTGTCTTGTGCG
This sequence comes from Bacteroidales bacterium, assembly GCA_017439405.1. Taxonomy (GTDB): domain Bacteria; phylum Bacteroidota; class Bacteroidia; order Bacteroidales; family F082; genus Limimorpha. Next base: position 10,044 of record JAFSJF010000115.1, on the reverse strand, counting down.
CGACTATTCCCTGATGGCCGTTGTCGTCATGGCTTGCTATCTGCTGCGGTCGTTGTTTCACCAAAGAGCTATAGCCGTTGAGAATGAGGCGCTTCGGACGGAGAATATCCGTTCTCACTATGAGACCTTGAAAAACCAGCTCGACCCGCATTTCCTTTTCAACTCGATGAACACTTTGCAGTCGCTCATTGAGTTGGATACGGAGAAGGCCGGTGACTATGTTCAGCAACTCTCATCGGTGTTGCGCTACACCTTGAAAAGCAAGGAAGTCGTGTCATTGGCCGATGAGATGGCTTGCGTGGAGGCTTATTGCAGCATGATGCAAATCCGTTATGGTGACAGCCTAACGACTGACTTCCAAGTGGATAAGAAGTACAATTCATATATGGTGCTCCCTTTGGCCGTGCAGGGCTTGGTGGAAAACGCCATCAAGCATAATGTGATTTCAGCCAAGCAACCATTAGTGATAAGGATTGCGACTTCGGAGGACGCCGTATTGGAAATCGGCAACGCCATCCATCCCAAGATCAAAGATGAAGTTAATGATGGCATTGGCCTGGCCAATCTTGCGGAGCGCTATTGGCTGCAATGGAACAAGGAAATCTTGATACGTAATGACGGAGATTATTTCAAGGTGTTCATCCCCTTGGTTGAAAAACAGTGAAAGTTTAATTATAGAAAAGCTACCTAATAACATGAATGCATTGATTGTTGAAGACGAAGTGTTAGCCGCCATGGCTTTAAAAAAACTATTGGGCGAAATCAGCCCCGAAACCCAGGTGCAGGCCGTGCTTGAATCCATCGAGGAGACGCTCGAGTGGTTTGACGACAACGAAATGCCTGATTTGCTTTTTATGGACATCCACCTTGCCGATGGTTCGGCATTCAGCGTTTTTGAGAAAGTGGAGATAACATGCCCCGTGATTTTCACAACAGCCTACGACGAATATGCGCTGAAGGCCTTCGAGGTGAACAGCATAGACTATTTGCTGAAGCCGATCAACAAGAAGGACTTGAAACGCGCCATGGGTAAGTTCAAGACTTTGGTTTCGAGCCGGAATCACTTGCAGAGGTTTCTGACCCAAATGGATTCAGAAAGAAGGAGGTACAAAAAGTGCTTCCTGATGCCAGAGCGCGACAGGCTTGTGCCATTGCCGGTCAAAAACATTGCATACGTCTATATCGATACCAAGACGGTGCGGATTGTTACTTTTGAGCATAAGAACTATTACGTCAACATGACATTGGACGACTTGATGGAGCAACTCGACCCCGAACATTTCTTCCGCGCCAACCGCCAGTTTATCATCTCACGTGATGCCATCAAGGACATATCCATTTGGTTCGGAAACAAGCTTTCGATTAATTTGAGTGTTGATGTGCCAGAGAAAATCATCGTCAGCAAGGCCAAGGTAAGCGAGTTCAAGACATGGTTCTTGAATTGATTGTAGGCGTTTTTGGGGTTGATACGGCTTTTGGTTTGTTTGTGTAAATAGTTGGTACTCAAATATATAAGTAAATTTAGTAAAAATAGTTGTCAAAAAATGTCGATGGTAAGGAAAAAGGTTGTATTTTTGCACCCACAAACGATGCTTCCGTAGCTCAGTTGGTAGAGCACCTGACTCTTAATCAGGGTGTCCAGGGTTCGACCCCCTGCGGGAGTACGACTTTTAAGCCGTTGGTATTCAACGGCTTATTTTTATTCCAATAATTGCTTTTGGAACCCTTTTGTCGCAAAAGACTCCAAATGGCCTTCATCGTTGACGTAGATGTAATACACCTCCGCACTTTCCATGCTTTCAATCAGTGGCAGCGATTTTTCCATGCCCATCACCATGCAGATGGAGGCGAGCGCGTCGGCCCAAACGGAGTTTTCGGCCAATACGGTTGCGCTGAGCAAGTTATGTTCAACAGGACGGCCCGTCTTCGGGTCAATACAATGGGAATAGCGCTTCCCGTTGCGTTCCACGTATTTTCGGGTGCTTCCTGAGGTTACCAAACCCTTGTCGCGCAAGACGATACGTGAATGGAGAACACGCTCTGCGTCCCAACTATCGGCGGGTTTCTCGATGCCTACGATCCATGGCTGGCCATCGGGCTTGCCGCCTCGCGCCATGATTTCGCCACCCGTATCGACCAAATAGTTCTTGATTCCCCTCCCGTCAAGAAAGGCCGCAATGAGGTCAGAGGTGTAGCCTTGGGCTATGGCGTTGAAATCCAATGTAATCCGAGGGTCTTCCTTGACGACTATTCCATCCCCGATGTGGACTTTACGGTAATCGACCAAGGCCCGTAAACTGTCTATCAGCTGCGGCGTGAGGCTGTCGCCAGTCCTATAGCTGAAGCCCCAAGCAGCCACAATGGGTGAGACGGTAGGGTCGAAATAACCGTCAGAAATGCGTGAGGCCTCTTGCGCAATGTTGAAGTTGTCGATGAAGATTTGGTCGAGTACAACTTCCTCATTCCGATTGACTTTGGAGATGACGGAACTATCAACCCAAAGGTTGACTGCCAAATCTACTGCGCGGAAAATCGAGTCGATTTCGCGCTGGAAATTGCGGTTTTGTTCGTCAAAATAGGTGACAGCATAGTAGGAACCTTGCGCCAAGCCTTGCAGAACCACCTTTTGCGGTTGACTGCCACATGAAGCCAAGGCCACCAAAACCACCAATGCCAACACTGTTTTCTTCATAGTTATCATTTTCCAGTTTTCAACTTTCCATTTTCGGCAATTCTACACTAAAAACTAAACGTCGCACTCCATTTCCAAGCGAAATTCTCCCAAACCGAAGGCAAGCTGTACGGCCCGTAGCGGTAGAACAGGCCTGCGCCAATTTGGGCATAAGGTGTTGACAGCAACCCTTTGATGACAAAACCGCTCTCAAAGTAGCCTTTCTCCATCGTTTGGAAGTTCTTGTCAGGATGGCTTTCAGCCCGTTTCATGTCGCCCAAGCCGAGGTTGGTGGCGATGGTCAGTTCGGGCTTGAACCATCGTGAACTGGTTTTCCAAAGCATCCCGCTGAAGTTGTGGCTTAGGTAGAGAGCCACGAAACGGTCGCAGAAAAACTCGTCGAATCGCATGGTGCCGAAGCTGCCCGGCGCATAGAGGCCGAAAGGCACGTAGGTGCCTAAGATGTCGAAAGCCTCCATCACGGGGCAGGTGGCCGAAGCGTAGCCGGCTTGCAGCACGATGGTGGCAACGCCGAGATAGGGGGTGTAAATGTGTTGGGTGGCCTCAAACTTGATGCGGTCATATTCAAATGAGCTGCCGAGAATGCCAGGGAAGCTGTGCTGGTAGGAAAGCCAAACGATGGGATAGAGCGTGCCAAGCGACCGGATGCCATCGGGTTGGCTCAGGAATCTTTCCTTGTAGGCAAAGCGCAGTTTCACCTCGGCGATGGCAAAAATGGCCTCCGCTAAAGAGTCGGAGGGCGAGAGGGAAAACCGCTCGTTGTAGCGCTTGTGGCTCATGCTGAATCCGACAAAGCCCTTGAAATGCCGCGCAAAGCGCGACGAGAAGCTGGTCTCGGCCTGGTTTTTCCGCACGTACATGTTCTCGTAGAAAGTGTATTTGTAGTTGCTTTCGGAGAGCAGCGCGTTGTTCTCCTGCAAGCCGTTGAAACCGCCCAAGGCATCCGATTCTTGGGCCACCTTAAGTTCGAGCTGCATTTGCCGCTGTGGGTTGATGCTCCATTGGAAACCGCCTCCAAAGTCGATGTAGTCTCTTTTGGGCCAGTAACTTACAAATCCGTTGAGTCGGACATGGCGTGAAAGCCGGTTGTTGGTGCCTAAGCCGAGACCGAATCCCAAGCCACGACTGACGGAATAATGGATGATACGGCCGATATCAAGGTTGACAGGCCCGATGGGGATGGCAGCCTCATTTAGCAGTTTGTTGGTCAGGTTCATCGTTCTGTCAAGAATTGCGGATCCTTGCGTAAGGGAGTCAACAAGGATATAAGTGGCTCTTATTCTTTCGGTTAACGAGTCGATGCGGTGGGCGTTCCAGAACGATTCGTCGCGATAGCCCGCTTCGGGAAACACGTTGATTTCGATGTCGGAGAACTGTTTTTGGCTGATTTCGGGATTGATTTCAATGTCGGTGAGGTAGCTCTTCCCAATGGCAATCATGGGAAACCGTTGCCCGTCAATGTCGGCAGTGACGCCCGGAAACTTCAGATTGGTGTTCAATTGTTTCGGAAACCACTGATGTTCAATTTTTTGGTAGAGTTGTTGGATGCTGGCGTTGAACATCCCGTCTTGTTCGTTGGGTGAGGCTTTCACGCCCTGCAAGGCCCAGCCGTCGCTGTTGACGGTCATCGTGCCGCGCAAGCCGTTGAAGGTGCTGCCTTGCCTCGGATGGAACGAAATCACATAAAGCGAGTCGCCTTGCCCGATAGGGCTGGCGCTCTCCAAAGAGAAGGAATAATGTCGTATGCTACCTCGGCTGATAGGGTTAACGTATTCAGTTCCAGCGATGTTGATAGTTTCGTCGTAGAAGCTGATGCTTTGCATGCTGTTCACCAAATAGATGAAAGCGGGGTCTTTCATGCCTGCCACCTTCGTGCCCAGCACGTTCTGCAGCTTGCTGTCAGGGGCTTTGAAAAGTACCTCGGATGCGGTTTCCATCACCATCAAGTCGCTCTTTTTCAGGATGCTGTCAAATATCCGTAAGTCGTTTCCTTTCTCGGTTTGGCTCATTGCGTTGCCAAATCCGCTACTATCGATGGTGATGACCATTTGGTCGTAGATTTTGTATCGGTATGATCCCAAGGAGTTGGGATTGTTGGCCTTGCGGTGGGCCACAAGGCTGTCGATGATGCGGTGGGCGGGGTTTACGCCTGCTTCGACGGTGACTTCCCTCAGTTTAAAGGTGATGGGGTTGAGGACGACGTCGTATTTTCTTTTTTCAGGTTGAATATCGATCTCTTTTGTCTCAAATCCCAAACAAGAGAACTTGACTTTCCGGATGGGTTCAAGGGAACTGATTTCGTATTTCCCGTTGATGTCGCTCATGCCACCCGTTGAGCCGTCGTTGACGACCACGTTAACGAAGGCTATCGGTTGGCGGTTCTGCCCATCGGTGATTTTCCCACCTATGGTGTGGCTTTGGCTCCAAAGTGTTGGCGTCAAAAAAAAGAGGGGGAAAAGAAGGAAACCAATGCGTCGGCAGGTTTTCATTCCTGGGTCTCGATTAGATAGATAACCTCGTTGTCGCGTTTCATCATGTATTGCTCGCGGGCCACGCGCTCCATCGTGGCGGTGTCGTTCTGCAACTTGTCGGACAACTCTTTGCCATCGGAGATTTCTTTTTTGTAGAACTCGATCTGTTGCTTTAGGTCTTTCAGCGTCTTTTTGAGCCTGATTTGCTCGAACATGTTAAACTGGTCGAAAAGCAGGAAAACGGCCCAAAACACCAATGTGGCATAGATGTAGCGGTTGTTGAGCTTGCGAAGGATTCCTTTGAATGCCATAATGATACGGATTTGTGTTTGTGGAAAAAAGGAGCTTGTCGAAATCGTCTGAAAGACATCACCGGATTAGTGGTTTTGTCGGTGACAAATAATCAGCTTGCAAAAGTAACAATTTTCCTCGGGCTTTTACACTCGGTTCGAAATTTTATTCATTTCATCTTGAACACCCAAGCCGCCGTACTCTTCAAGTCGCTGTATTTCAGTGCGCTTGTATCAATGAACAACTTCCCGTTTTCGTAATTCCACGGCAAGGTTTTCGGGCAGCCTAACAAGGTCACTTTCATGTCGTCAGCAGGTTGGTCGATTTCCAAAACCAATCCGTATTCGGGATAATCCAATGCGATGGCGTAGAGCGCGTCCTTGCCTTGCGTGTAGCAAATGTTGGGTTGCTCGCAGGTGTAGGTGGCATACAATCCTTTTGGCTGCTCAAGGGACGCGGGTGCGTTGCATATCCATTCACCCGTCAGGAAACCTTTCATCACCTGTTTTTCCATCGTTTCCGACGACCAATACAGCGTTATCGTGGCTTCAAGTTCGTCTTCCTCGTAGAAAACTTCAATGCTGTGTTGGCCTTCGGTGAGTTTCATCTTGCCAATGGACGATTGCTTCGTGTCTTCAATGACGGTTTGCCCGTCGATGACGAGTTTTGCCTTGTCATCGGTCTGTATCTCAAAAGTGTAGGTGTCGGTTGGACAATAAAACTCGCCCGTCCAACGCGCTTTGAAATGGTCGCAACTGATGGCAGGGTCGGGGGAGTTGCGTTTCCAGTCGAAGTTGATTTGTTGGTCGCTGCGCGCCACCTTGACGGGCTTCATCTCGTAGAATTTCTTGTAGGGCCGCGTGCCATAAATCGCCTCCCCGTTGATTTCAAGCCACTTTCCGAGGTCTAAAAGCCTTTCTTGCTGCAAAAGCGGAATCTTGCCGTCGGCAGCGGGACCCACGTTGAGCGTCATGCCGCCGCCTGCCGCCACGAGGACGCAGAAGTGACGGATGAGTTCGTCGGAGGTTAGGTAGTTTTCCAAAGGCTCGTTGCGGTTGAGGCCAAAAGAACGCCCCAAACCGCGACATTCCGCCCAAGGCCTATCGGTGAGCGTGATGCCCGCGCTGTATTCGGGCGTGCGGAAGCCGTGTTGCTGACCGTCACCCCAGCGGTCGTTGACGATGGCGTCTTTGCCAACCGTGTTGTAGTACCATGAAATCAACTCCGTGGCGTGCCATTGTTCGGCAGTGTTGCGCCACTCGCCATCGGTGAATAGGACGGTCGGTTTGTATTTGGTTATCAGCTCCTTGAATTGCGGAATCATGTGCGTCTCTACATAGGTTCCGATGTTCTCATCGGGGTCGACATACCAGCGATGGATGTCGCTTTTCCATTCGGGCAGCGAGTAATAGAAGCCCATTTTGAGGCCTTTTTTGCGCACGGCTTCGGTCAGCTCGCCGCAGATGTCGCGTTTCGGTCCAAGCTCGACGGAATTCCAGCCAGGCGCATATTGGCTCGGCCAAAGGCAGAAACCGTCATGGTGCTTCGAGACCAAAAGCACATACTTCGCCCCCGATTTCTTGAAAAGTTCCGCCCACTCGTCAGGGTTCCAAAGTTCGGCCTTCCACATTGGAGCAAAGTCTTCATACTGAAAGTCTTTGCCATAAACACGCTCTTGGAAGGCTCGGCGGTCGTCGTTGGTCATCAGGCCGCGATAGTACCACTCGGCGTAACCTTCGAGGCTCGCATACGCCGGCACGGAATACACGCCCCAATGGATGAAAATGCCCAATTTGGCATCGGAGAACCACTGTGGATAGCCCCTTTCGTTGATGGACTCCCAAGTGGGCTGGACTTGGGCTTTTAGTGAAAGACCTAATAGCAAAAAGGTTATGAAAGGTAATAGTTTGGTTTTCATTTGAATTAGTTTTTTGAAACATTATTTTCCAAATCATCAGGATTCCTTCTGCAATCCCAAATGGTAATGATGGATATATGTTCTGGATTATCAATGCGATAGATGACTTTGAGTATCTTGAAAATGATTATGTATCGATATTCGCCTTCTTTATGAATGTGATATTCGACTGGCCCCAAACGGGGAAAGCGTTCAATTCGTTGGGTGACTTTGCGAAATTCAGACCTTAACTTATCGGCTTGCATTTGGCCGTATGTGAAATAAGTGTAAATCAATGTCTTGTCGGCCACAGACAAGGCGGTATCTGTCCATTCAACTACCATATCTGAAATTTCTGAAATGTTCGTCAACTTCTGCCGCAGAATGTAACCTGTTGTTTTTGATGTCGTCAAGTGCGAGGTCGACTTGCTCGTTCAATTCTTCAACCGTCCAACTGCAAGGCATCTTGTCCCACTCGGAACGGTTGTTTTTCAGTTCAAAAGGCATTCCATCGACCGCAATCGACCTTCTCAAAAAAATTCGGATGGCTGTCGGCAAGTCCAATCCAAGTTGTTCAAAAACGTCAGAAGCTTGGTTTTTCATATCCTCATCGAGGCGCAAATGTAATGTAGTCGTACACATTTTGTATATGTTTGTATATTTTCCGCAAAAGTACGATACTTTTTTGATAAACTATATGACTTTGCACAAAAAACTTTAATTTTGCGGTATGAATATTTACCAACTCTTTCCACGATTGTTCGGAAACAAGCAAACCGCGTTCCGAATCAACGGCAGCAAGACAGAAAACGGCTGCGGCACTTTCAGCGACATTGACGAAACCGCCCTCAACGCAATTAAGGACTTGGGCGTCACCCACATTTGGCTCACGGGTATCTTGGAGCACGCCTCCGAATCGACGGGCACGCACCCCGACATCACCAAGGGTCGCGCAGGCTCGCCCTACGCCGTCACCGACTATCGCGCCGTCGACCCCGATTTGGGCACGATGGCCGACTTTGAGCAGTTGGTCACTCGCATCCATGCGAAAGGGATGAAAGTAATCATCGACTTCATTCCCAATCATTTGGCGCGACAAAACAAAGGTTTTGACCCTTGTAATTACTATTATTGCGAGGGGCAGGCGTTTGTTTCGCCTCGTAGGATGGCGGAGCAACCTTATGTGGAGTTTCCCGCCAAGGCCACGGGCAACAATGTGTTTGCGCCCAATCCGGGCCTCAATGATTGGTACGACACCGTGAAACTGAACTACGATTGTCACGACACTTGGGAAAAAATGCTGAGTATCTTGAAGTTCTGGTGTGCCAAGCAGGTCGATGGCTTCCGTGTCGATATGGCCGAGATGGTGCCCGTGGCGTTCTGGCAGTGGTCAATCGCCGAATTGCGAAAGGATTACCAACCGATGATGATTGCAGAAATCTATCAACCAGCACTTTACAGGCCTTTCCTTGAGGCAGGTTTCGATTATTTGTACGACAAGGTTGGGCTGTACAACACTTTGGAGAATGTGCTTTATCACGGCCATGAGGCGAAGGAAATCAGCCAAGTTTGGAAGGATTTGGACGAGATGGATGCCCACATGTTGCGTTTCATGGAGAACCACGACGAGAAACGGTTGGCCTCACCGCAGTTTGTGGGCGATGCCTTTGCCGCCTTGCCCGCCGTGGCGCTTTCTGCCTTGATGAATACAGGACCATTCATGGTTTACAATGGTCAAGAAAGTGGCGAAACGGCCAATGGTGCAGTGGGTTACAGCGGCGACGACGGGCGTACTTCCATTTTCGATTACTGCCACATGCCCGAGCATCAAAAGTGGATGAACGGTGGCAAATTCGATGGAGGCCAATTTGACGAAAGGCAAAGGAAGTTGTTCAATTACTATCGTAATCTGTTGCATTTCAGGCAAGAGCATTTGGCTATCAGCGAAGGGAAGTTCTATGATTTGATGTGGTGCAACCCGTGGTACACCAACTTCGACCCGCAGTTTGTGTATGCTTTCTTGCGTTACACCGAAACGGAGCGTCTGCTTGTCGTCGTGAACTTCAACCGCAGCGAAGCCCGCGATGTGGAGGTGAAAATCCCGCACGATGCCTTGGCCTTGATGGGCAAACGAAAGGCCAACGAGTTTGATATGAACGATTTCGCCAACGAGGTGCATCCCATGCATTTGGAGCCTTCGGAAACCAAGGTTATTGATTTGGACAATAACAGGATTCTCATCCAGAATTGATTGTTTTTTTCTACTTTTGCAAAAACGAAAAGCTATGCTCCCATTAGTTCAAAACGACCCCTGGCTCAATCCCGTCGCGCAAGCCGTTGACGACCGCCACAACCGCTACGAATGGCGGCTTCACGATATTGTCAACCGTTACGGTAGCCTAAAGGCTTTCGCCTCGGCGCACCAATTCTTGGGCTTCAATTATGATAAAAGAAGACGCGGCTGGTGGTACCGCGAATGGGCGCCCGCCGCGCATTACCTCTCGCTGATGGGCGAGTTCAACGGCTGGAACCGCTACGAGTTTCCTTTGGAAAACGTCGGCAACGGCATCTGGGAAATCTTCTTGCCCGACAGCGAGTTTGCCCATCGCCTCACGCACGGCAGCAAGCTGAAGGTCGTGGTGCAGTCGCAAATCGGGGAGCATGAGCGCATTCCCGTGTATATCAAGCGCGTG
>JAFSJF010000114.1 GCA_017439405.1 Bacteroidales bacterium | reverse complement strand
TTTGAAGTCGAAAAGCTGAATCTTGAAATGGGCACTGTCTGGAAGTACGGTACAGCCGTCGGCCTGCAAATTCTTCACACAGGTGAAGATGTCATTCTGGCCGCCCCACGAGTCGTCACAATAATACAATGTCATCGTGTCTGTTTCGGGATGGGTGAGGACTAGGCTGACATCAAGCCCTGCATCATTCCAGTCGAGATGGTAGGCGAAATTGGTGTTATCCGTTGAGGTTTCGTTTCTGCCACAGCCAGTCAACAAAAGGATGACGGTAAGGAAGGTTAAAATGCGAGTGTTCATGGTGTTGCTTTTTTTGACGGTGCAAAGGTAAAAAAATTCCGCGACCCAAGCCTGCGCCCGAGTTGCGTCAGTGAGACCTCGCGCCTCCTGGGCTTCGATTATCCCCATCATTTCACCCGCCTATTCAAGAAAATGGTGGGCATCACTCCTTCGGAGTTTTTGGGGAAATGAGTTTTATTCTATGGCTTTTTCCACCAATCGTTTCCCCATCTCAAAAGCCGCCTCCTTATCCTTGCGTGGACTGGCGTTATTTCGTCTTTTACTTTATCTTTCCATACCACTCGTCGTCCACAGGCTCGAGCCATTCGGTGCTGTTGCCAGGCTTCACGTCGGTGTGGTAGGTGAGGTGTTGCATCCAACTATCTTTGGCGGCACCATGCCAGTGCTTCACGCCCTCAGGGACGGCGATGACCACGCCGGGAACAAGCTCCACAGGCTCCTTGCCCCATTCCTGATACCAGCCGCGACCGCTGACGCAAACGAGGTGCTGCACGGCGTCGTGATGGACATGCCAGTTGTTGCGGCAGCACGGCTCAAAGCTGACGTTGCAAAGACCGCTTGCGGGGTCGAGGACGGCAAGGTAACTGTTGCCGATGAAGTATTGGGCGAAGGCTGTATTAGGATCGCCAATGGGCCATGGTGACTGGGCGCAAACTACATCGGTCTTTCCGTCAACGGCAACGGCAATGGCGGACTCGCAGCGCAAGGCCTCGGCTTGCAGTCCGTTGGCTTTCAAGGCCACAGGGATGTTGCGCAACTGCTCCTCGCTGACACCCATGTTCAACGCACCACGCACATGTGCCTGAAGTTGCGGCATCACGTTCTCCAAACCACTCAACGCACTCACCGTGACGAGTTCGCGGTCGGCATGGGTGAGGTTGTCGCGGGCGAAGATGTCGCCAAAGAGGTGGGCTTTCAGGTAATAGTCCTCTGCGGGGCAGAAGTCGTAGTTGAAGGCACGACCGCTCACTTTGGTTTGCACCTCGGTGCCTTGTGTCAAGGCATTGTAGTCGGCGGGCAGGGGGGAGGCTTCCACACCTTCTTCTGTGGATTTGCCTTCGGCCTTGCGCTGCTCCAACACCTTCTGCAAAGTGCCCAAGGCGTTGAGCGAGCGCGGGAATCCCGTGTAGGCATAAAGGTGGCTCAAGGCCTCCTTGACTTGGCTGACCGTCAGGCCGGCATCCAGTCCGTCGTTGATGGCTTCAGCCAAGGCGGTATAGTCGGCTTTGGCTTCGTTGCAGGCGATGGCCGACATGGCGGCGGCCTGTTCGGTGTTAAAGGTGAGTGAGGTCATGTCTTTTTCGGTTTTTGTTTCGGTTTTCGGTGTGCAGGCTGCGAGCGAAGTCGCCACGGCTGCGATGATGAGGATGTGTCTTTTCATTGTCGAATGGTTTTTGCGCTTGCAAAGAAACGAAAAATCTGCAAACCGATTCACCTTTTTTTTCCATCAGGCTTTTGTTTCTGTTTTTTTTGTAAGTTTGCCCCATCAAAAACGAATCGTCAATGACCCAAAAGAAAACCCCATTCACAAGAGACGCCAAGCTTGCCGAGCTGCTGACGGCCGATCGTCGCCTGTTGCAGCTGTTGCCCCGTTTCGGCATCGGATTGGGCTTCGGTGACCATAGCGTGGATCAGGTGTGCCGGATGAACCGTGCCGACACCGAGCTTTTCCTCATGGTGTGCGAAATCTACTCCGACGGCAATTACAGGCCCGGACAAAAGGAACTTCGACAAATCAGCATGGGCAACTTGCTTTCTTACCTGAAAGCCTCTCACCAGTATTATCTCGACGAGCGTTTCCCGCACATCGAGGAGCATCTTCAACACATCATCGAGGCCTGCGGGCGGAAATACGGCCCGATGCTCAGCCATTTCTACGACGAATACAAGCAGGAGGTGATGCGGCACATCAAATACTACGAGGAAGAGGTGGTGTTCCCCTACATCGAGGCCTTGCTCAACGGACAACGCACGGATTCCTACAAGATTGACGAATTCGAGCATAACCACACCAACATTCAGGATACCCTCGACGACATGATGAACATCCTGCTCAAGTACCTGCCTGGCGAGATTCTTCCCAAGGAGCGCATCGAGATCTCGCTTGACATCATGGAGTTGAGCGATGACCTGAATCGCCACTCGCTCATCGAGGACCGCATACTGATTCCATACGTCGAATACCTTGAAAAAGCCCTGCCATGAGAAACCGTGTCATCATTTGCGAAGCCTCGGAAATCATCGCAAACGGGCTGGCCGAGATTATCGATAGCATGGCTCAATTCGACGTGGTGTCGCGCATGGACACCCCTGATCGTCTCATCGAAAAAATACTTTCAAGTGAAGCTAATATATTGATTGTCAACCCATCGTTGTTTGGTTGCCAAGGTCGCGATTTCCTCGTTAGGCTTGGCAAGGAGCATCCAAACGTCACCCCAGTTGCTTTGGTGACCTCTTACCTTGACCATTCCACGTTGACGCCATACAGCGGTGTCATCGAAATCAACGACACGAGGTCGAGAATCATCGACAAGTTGAATGGATTTGTGCAGAGCGACGCACCGAAAAAGAATGACGACGTGGAACTCTCGAAACGAGAAACGGACGTGCTGGTTGCTGTAGCCAAAGGGTTGATGAACAAGGAGATAGCAGACCAGATGAATATCTCTATCCATACGGTCATCTCACATCGCAAGAACATCACGCGCAAGACGGGCATCAAGTCGGTGTCGGGTCTCACTGTCTATGCCTTGTTGAACAACTTGATTGACGAGAAGGACTTGATTTGAGCAATAAAACCCGGTCTGTTCCGTTTTCAAAGCATACTTCGGCACGAATTTTGAACCTTTCTGCCGAACCAAAGAAAGAATTGTGTATTTTCGTCCCAAAATCCGACCTATGAAAAACCTTCCAATAAAGAATGCGATTTTGCTGTTTCTTTGCTCGATAACAGCTTCATTGCCAGCCCAAAAGCATGTCGAAAGTTATGAACCTGAGGTGCTTTTCGGCGAAGGCGTGCTGTGCTTCCGTAACCAAGAATACGGCGCGGCATTGACAATCTTCGAACAATATCGGGCCATGTCAAACGACGCCAAGTCGCAGCGTTGCGTCGATGCCCAGTATTACGAGGCGGTCAGCGCGATGTATCTCAGCCACGTCGACGGCCCAGCCAAGGTCATCCAGTTCGTGAACGACAACCCTGGAAGCACTTGGACTAAACATGCCAACTTCCTCTATGCCAACAATTTGTTCCAAAATAGAAAGCACAAAGAGGCCTTGGAGATTTACGAAAAGACCGATGCCGCCTCGCTCACTGCCGACGAGGCGCAGCAGATGCAGTTCAACATGGCCTATGCCTATTTCCAGCAAGGCGACACGGACAAGGCCCTTCCGCTTTTCCATGGCCTGATGATGAACGAAGGCAAATACAAGGATCCAGCGAAGTATTATTATGCTCATATCCAATATGTTAAAGGCAAGAACAGCGAAGCCCTGACCAGTTTCCGCCAACTGCGAAGCCATCCCGACTACGCCAAGGTGGTGCCGGCCTATATCATGCAAATCGACTATTTGAACGGTGATTACCAGTCGGTTATCGACGAGGGTCCGAAGGCCATACAGCAGGCCGACAAGAAGCGCAAGTCGGAGATGGCGCAAATCGTGGCCGATGCCTATTTCCAACAGAAAAACTACGACAAAACGCTTGAGTATTACGACATTTACCGGAAGAACCTCACCCGTGGCGCCTCGCGTGAGGCCTATTACCAGATGGGCGTGAGCAAAATGATGAAAGGCAACTATGCGGATGCCGTTGCCGACTTGCAGAAGATTGCGGGCAATACAGACATTTTGTCGCAATACGCTTCGTATTACCTCGGTTCATGCTATGCTAAGACCGACGAGCCGAAATACGCCCGAAGCGCCTTCTACACGGCCTATTCCGCCAAGTTCGACGTGGAAATCAGCGAGGAGGCACTGTTCAACTACGCCAAACTGAGCCTGATTCCTGGCGCCGATCCTTTCAACGAGGCCGTCGGGTTGCTTGACAATTACCTTGCCGAGCACCCCAATTCTGAACGCAAGGCCGAGGTGGAGGAGATGAGCATCTATCTGTTGCTCAACGCGAAAGAGAACGAACAAGCCTTGGAACGCCTCGAAGCCATGCGAAAGAAAAGCCCTGAGTTGCAGACCGTTTACAATGAGCTGCTTTACGCCACGGGCATCGACAACTACCAGAAGGGCAACTACGACAAGGCGCAGGTGTATTTCTCAAAGATTATGAATGGCAGGCAGTCGGTGGCGAACAAGGCCGAGGCTTGCTTCTGGCTTGGCGAATCGGCCTACCAGTTAGGCGACTTCACCTCGGCGGGTCGTTATCTGACCCAGTTCAAGGGAATGAACGGCGCCTCTGGCCTGCCCGAATACGCACTCGCCGACTACGACTTGGGCTACATCTATTACCAAAAGCCCGACTACGACGCCGCCGAGGAATGCTTCCGACGTTTCATCCAAGCCGCCGACGACACGAAAAAAGACTTGAAGTCAGATGCTTATACCCGCTTGGGCGACTGCTTCTACATGGAGCGCAACTACGCCAATGCCATCAACTATTACGACATGGCCACTCGAGTTGGAAGGCGTAATACCGACTATGCACTTTTCCAACAAGGCCTTTGCTACGGCGCGAAAGGTGACGTAAACCAGAAAATCAACATGCTCAACGATTTGGTGCAGACCTATCCGAGTACGCCGTATTACGAGCAGGCTTTGTTTGAGATAGGCAACACGCACCTCGTACACGGCGACAAGCGCTCAGCCATTGCCAGCTTCAACCGTCTCATCAAGGACAGGCCGCGCTCCAGCTATACGCGCCAGGCCATGATGAAGGTCGGCATGATCTATTACAACAACAACCAATACGACCAAGCCCTGTCCAATTTGAAGAACCTCGTCGCCTCCTATCCTAACACAGACGAGTCGCGTGAGGCCATGAGCATCATCCGCAGCATCTACATGGAACAGAACAAGTTGGACGAGTATTTCGGTTACGCCAACGCCAATGGCGGACAGGTGAAGGTGACCCAACAAGACTCGTTGGCCTTCGCCAATGCGGAGAATTTCTACCTCGACGGTCGCTACCAGCAAGCCCAAACCGCGCTGCAATACTATTTCGACAATTTCTGCAACGGTGCCTATTCGCTGAAAGCCCATTACTATGCTTATGAGTGCGCCGAAAAGGTGGGCACGCAGGACCAAGTCGTCACACACCTTAATTATATATTGGCCCAGCCCGACAACGACTATACCGACAACGCCCTTCTGAAGATGGCCCGTATCGAGTACGAAATGGGCAATTATCAGAAAGCGGGTGAGCATTACGAGCATCTATCGCGCATCACGGAGGAACCTTTGAAACGCCTCGAAGCCCTCGAAGGCAGCATGAAGAGCAATTTCTTCATGGGCAATTACGACAAGGCCATCGAAATGGGGGAGAGCCTGCGCCAATCCCGCGACCTGACCGACGAGCAGGTGAACCAAATCAACCATATCGTGGGCAAGTCGTATTTCGAGAAAGGCAACTACACCGCTGCCGTCGAAAAATTGGACAAGAGCGCACGCAACGACAAGTCGGTGTATGGCGCCGAGAGCGCGTATTACTCTGCCTTGGCCTCACTCAAGCTCAAGAAATATGACGAAGCCGAGAACAAGGTGTTCGACATTTCGGACAACTTCTCGGCACACACCTATTGGGTCGCCAAGTCGTTCATAGCGCTCGCCGACGTGTATGTGGCCAAGGAGAACTACTTCCAGGCCAAGGAGACCCTCCGCAGCGTGATCGACAACTACAAAGGCAACGACCTGAAACAAGAAGCCCGCGCCAAGCTCGCCGAGGTGGAACGCAAGGAACCCAAGGTGGGCAGCAGCAACGGCATAGAACCTATTGAACCCGAATAATTCCTGAAAGGACGACCCTATCTCAACCGGGCGACGACAGTCCCCGGCCTAACACCAACAAACGATGAAAAGACACATCCTAATAGCAACCCTGGCTCTCATGGCCCTCACCGCCACGGCCCAACACGACGAACAAGTGACCGTGGAAGGCAAATACCGCCCGAAAGCCATTAAGGTGGACAAACTCAAGCTCAACCCTGAAATTCCGCAGCCTTCATATAACTATCCAAGTTCGGAGGTTACTCCAATGGAAACCAAGCAGAAATTTGCTTTGGATTTGGAGAAAATCGCCCCGACGGGCTATGCCGCCAAAAACGACAAGCTCGTCGTCCCGACCAAGAACTTCCTCATGGCGGGCATTGGCACAAGACTCTCGCCGATTTTCCTCTATAAGCACAACTCCATGCTGACCAAGACCTTGGGCCTCGGCGTGGGCATCAAGCACAACTCGTCGTGGCTCGGCATCAAGGACTATGCGCCTTCGAGCTACATGAACAACGCCTTCGACGTCAACATCACGACGAGCAAGTTCGATGGCATACAGCTCGATGCAGGCGTGTTCTACAAGAACGACATGTACCATTATTATGGGGTTAACTTTGTTGAAACGCCGTTGACGGATGCCGAGATTGAGCAATACTGTCCGCGCCAGACCTATAATACCATCAGCGGACATTTCGGATTGGCCTCCACTTCGACGAGGGTAGGAGAGTTGAGCCATTCGGGAAGCCTGGACTATCAATACACTTTCGACGGGTTTGGCGCAAAGGAGCATTTTGTCGACTTGGACTATGGCCTCGGCTACACCCAAAACTGGTGGGGCGACAAGAGCCATCCGCAAAAGGTGGGATTGGATTTGGGCTTCCAGTATGACGGTTTTACCGCCAATGAGGAACTGTCGAATCGTATTTTCTTCAAAGTCAATCCGTTCTTTGAAATGAAGGATGAGTTCTATCGCCTGCATTTGGGTGTACGACTTGATGGTACAACCGCAAACGTTCCCGAAGACAAGTTTCTTGCGGTTCGCCCCGACGTGAGTGGTAGCCTGTTCGTGTTGAACAAGAAACTGGAGTTTTACGCAGGTGTGAATGGTGGAAGGAAATTGTTCAGGTTCAGTGAAATCGTGGAAGAGAATCCCTTCTTGAACTATAGCTACCTGCCCAATCATAGTTTTTCTGTGTTTCGTTCGCAGAACGTCAAACTCGGTTTTGAGGCTGGAGTACGCACCAACATCGTGGAAATCGTCGATTTGCATTTGGGCGTGCGTTATCGTCACACGGAAAACGACCAGTTCTATGTGCTGAGGTATGAATTTGCTGATAATAATGCAATTAGCAATAAGTTCGACCTGCTTTACGACGAAACCAAAACCGTGTCCGTCCTTGCCGATATGCGCGTGAAGCTGCGCAACAGCCTCACCGCCGATTTGGGCTTTGCCTACAACAGTTGCAAGCCTACTGTCGAGGAATACGCTTGGTATCGCCCCACGACCGAAGGCAAACTGAAACTGACCTACGACTTCAACGACAAATTGGCTTTCAACACCACGTTGCTTTACCAAGGCGGTCGCTATGCCTTGATACAGGACGATTTTGACACAAATTGGATGGGTTGGGGACCGGAAAAACTAAAGGATGTCTTCGACCTTAGCCTTGGTGCCGACTACAAGGTGAACGACCAAATCACGGCCTTCGCCTTGCTCGATAACGTGGCGCATCAGAAATACCAACTGTATTACAACTATCCCGTCACGGGGATACAGTTCTTTGCTGGCGTGAAGTTGAGGTTTTGAACCAGCGGAGACTTAAAATATAGTCGCAAACGCTTGCATTTCAGTAAAAATGTGTATCTTAGCGGAGTAAAACACAAGGAAATGAAATACTACGACCCTCGTTACGACACCACTTTCAAGAAGGTGTTCCTTCATCCCGACCTGCTCATCAGTTTCCTGAATGCATTGTTGCCTTTGGCCGACGACGAG
Source organism: Bacteroidales bacterium (assembly GCA_017439405.1). GTDB lineage: Bacteria > Bacteroidota > Bacteroidia > Bacteroidales > F082 > Limimorpha. Next base: position 14,893 of record JAFSJF010000114.1, on the reverse strand, counting down.
CAAGTGGAGAGCATAGAATACCTCACTCCGGAAATGTTGCCTCCAACGCCGGACGGCAAGTTCTCCATTGTTGACGTGAACTGCAAAGACCAGAAAGGCCGCCAGTTCATCGTGGAGATGCAGATGGTTTGGAGCGAGGAGTTCAAGACGAGGGTGCTGTTCAACGCCTCGAAAGCCTACGTCAACCAATTGGAAAAGGGCCAGGAGTTCAAACTCTTGAAGCCCGTCTATTCGCTGAACCTTGTCAATGGCATCTTTGAGAAGGACTTGCCCGAAAAGGAGTATTACCATTTCTACCAGTTGGTGCACGAGCGTCATTCCGACAAGGTGATTGAGGGCTTGCACATCCTTTTTGTGGAGTTGTCAAAGTTCAATCCGACCGACTGGAAGGAGCAGAAAAGGATGAAGACCTTGTGGCTGCGTTTCCTCACGGAGATCAACCCTTCGACGAAGGAGGCCCCGAAGGAGTTGTTGAAGGACCCTGTCATAGGTAAGGCCGTCTCGCTGATGGAAGAGTCGGCGATGACCGACACGGAGCGCTATCTCTATGAGAAGAACTTAGACAATATCCGTGTGGAGAAAAGCATCGTGGGCGAAGCATGGGAGAAAGGAATGAGGCAAGGCATGGCGCAAGGCATGGTGCAAGGCATGGCGCAAGGCAAGGCCGAAGCCATCCTCCAAGTGGCCAAGAACATGAAAACCGCTGGATTGCCTGCTGAAACCATTGCAAGCATGACAGGCTTGGCCATTGGAGAGATTGAAGAACTTTGATTTGAATAAAACAACTATTATTTCGACGAAATTCGAAAATAGTTGTATTTTTACCGATGAAATAGAGTTTATTGTTATGGAGACAAATGTCATTTCTCAAGATGTATCAATAGTCGATGCGTTGTTGGCGATTTATCACCAACAGAGCGAAAGGGTTCGGAGGTCTTTCCTGACGAGAGTACGCCAGGATGACGGTCTGTTAGACATGCCGGGGCTGCGAACCCGTGAGGAAATGATGGAAGTTTCGCAAAAACGGATGAAAGACATTGTTGCAGGACGTGAAGAAACGCTCTCTCACGAAGAGGCGATGAAGCTGGTTGACAAGGCAATAGCAGAGGCCTTATGAGCAACCGCCAAAACCGCGACACTTTATATGCTTCGTTGCAAGAAGATGCCAAAAATATGATGAATTGAAAAACCACCGAATTATGTAGCAAAAACAACACATTGACATAGAATAGACAGCGTTTGTAGCAAGTTCTTGAAACTCAATCTACCACTCTGACCCATCATGGGTCTCTCACTTAGGAACAAGTTACCAAATGCCGTGTTTTCACGGCGTGGAATACTTGTTAGAGTGAGAGGGTGTGGTAGCCCTGAGTTTCATGCAAGGCATAACTTCCACGCTTTTTTCATGCCTGTTTGGGAACGAAAGATGAAATAAATAAACTAATAACTAATTCAATAACAATAAATTAACAAAACATAGAGGAATAAACTATGAAAAAATCGATGTTAATCTTTGCGCTGCTTATCAGTAGCTTAACGATGATGTATGCTCAGGACACCATTACAATGAATGTGACTGATATCCCTGTAGAACCGCCTATGCAGGTTTGTTGTGGAACTGTAATTGCTATCTATGCAACGGAGCAAAACTGCAATGACTGGTTTTGGGAACTCGACAATGTGTCTCATGGCATGGGAAACCCACTTATCATTCAAAGCCAAGTTGAACACAATTTCCGGGTTGAATATAATGGGTGCGATATTTCGCTTGATTGCCACATCTTTTTTACACCTGGGGGCACGCCAACTTCTTTCACTCAAGATGTATGGAAACGATTTGGAGAAACATTGACCATTGAGCCTGTCGGCACGGACAGCTTGACATGGTACGAATACCAGTGGTCAACTGGTGCAACAACCAGCACGATTGATGTGATTGAGCCAGGTATCTACACGTGTCAAATCTTTGATTTTTGTGGCACGGCCACGCGCACCTTCATCGTCCGCGACAACGTCGAGATCTACTGCTCCGGCGTGGATCCAGCCACCAACCTGAACAAGGTCCACTGGCAGACGACGCCCCAGCAAGCCGAGTACGTCAGCCAAGTGAAGGTTGAGCGCGACGGCATGGTCGTGGGAACCGTCCCCTACACGGATGGCGAGTTTCTCGACAACATCGGCAGCGAGAACGCCGCCCGCATCTACCGCGTCACGGCCATCGGCAACGACGGCAACGAATGTCCCTTGCCGAGCTATCAGTTCGGAACGTTCAACACCATCATCCCGCCCGACATCGCCAATCCGAGCCTCATGAACTTCACGTGGGAAGACCCGTTTATCGAAGCGGGTTCGCCCTATTCGATTGTGGCCTACCAAATCGGCAGGTTCAACGAGACGACGGGCGAGTTCACGGCCATCGACCAGCTTTCGGCCAACGTCCACATCGCCAAGTACAACATGGACCTGTTCGACGGCGACTATGGCATCGTCGCAGCCGTGTTCAATGACAGCAAGAGAGACTACGAGGAACTGGCCTTCTCCAACCGCTCCGACAACGGAATCGTCGGCCTCGGCGAGTAGGAAGTCCAATCCTTCTCGATCTATCCCAACCCTTCAAGCGGTGTGTTTACCGTGGAAGTCACGGGCACGATGACCATCACGAATGTGCTTGGGCAGACCGTCCACACCCGCGAAATCGACGGCAAGACGACGATGGAATTGCCGCAAGGCATCTATTTCGTGAAATTGAATGGAGCGACGCGGAAAATCGTGGTAGAATAATATTTTTCTCACGCAGAAATCGCAGAACTATGTGAATTTGTCGCCGCTTTGCGCCGACACGCTTCGCGATTCCCAAGATTCCCATGGTTCTGCGTGAGATAATCACATCCGGCAGGTTCTGCGTATTCAGCGATTTCTGCGTGAAATAAATAAGCTGTCGAGTTTCTGGAAGTCGCCCCAAACGCCCCGAAAAGCCCTTTTTTCGCGAAAGGGCTTTTCTTTTTCCTGCGAAGCGGAAAAACAATGCGTTTCCGAAATTTGCCCGATTTTAGCCCCATAGAGCCGTTTTTGCCTCTGAAACAAATTTTCCAAATTTTCGCGGTTCGTATCGAAAAAATCCGTATCTTTGCACCTTTAATTGAAAAACCCAATTTTTAGAAAATGACTGAAGAAGAAAAAAGAGAATTGGCAAGCGAGGAATACGGTGCCAGTAAAATCCAGGTCCTTGAAGGCTTGGAGGCCGTGCGCAAACGTCCGGCCATGTACATCGGCGACGTCCATTTCCGTGGCTTGCATCATTTGGTATATGAGGTGGTCGACAACTCCATCGACGAGGCCATGGCGGGCTATTGCGACAAGATTGACGTGCGCATCCTGCCGGGCAACTCCATCAGCGTCCTCGATAACGGTCGTGGTATCCCCACGGGTATGCACCCCAAGGAGCATCGCTCGGCCCTCGAAGTGGTCCTGACCGTGCTTCACGCTGGCGGCAAGTTCGACAAAGGTTCCTACAAGGTCTCCGGCGGTCTGCACGGCGTAGGTGTTAGCTGCGTGAATGCACTTTCAACCCACCTTACGGCTGAAGTCTATCGCGAAGGCCAGATTTTCAAGCAGGAATACGAGTGCGGCAAGCCACTTTACGACGTGAAAGTGGTAGGCACGACCGACAAAAACGGCACCCGCATCACCTTCACGCCCGACGGTTCGATTTTCCAGACGACGGAATACGACTACAGTACCCTCGCCAACCGTATGCGCGAGCTGGCTTACCTCAACCACGGCATCACCATCACCCTTACCGATGAGCGTGAGAAAATGGAAAACGGCGAATACCGCAGCGAGACCTTCTATTCCGAGAATGGCCTCGTTGACTTCATCGCCTATCTAGATGCCAACCGCGCCAAGCTCATCCCTGAACCGATTTACATTTCGGGCGAGCGCAACGACGTGCCGGTTGAAATCGCGCTGGAGTACAACGACGAGTATAAGGAAAACCTGCATTCGTATGTCAACAATATCAATACGATTGAAGGCGGTACGCACCTGCAAGGCTTCCGCTCGGGCCTGACGCGCTCGTTCAACGCCTATGCCGAAAAGAGCGGCCTGCTCGAAAAGTTGGAGAAACAGAAGGTGAAAATCTCGCCTGATGACTTCCGCGAGGGCTTGACCGCCGTCATCTCGGTGAAGGTGCCGGAGCCGCAGTTTGAGGGCCAGACCAAGACCAAGCTCGGCAACGACGAGGTGATGGGTATCGTCAACAGCATTGTGGGTCAGCAGCTTTCCGACTATCTTGAGGAGCATCCCAAGGAAGCCAAGATCATCTTCGACAAGGTGACCTTGGCCGCCCAAGCCCGCCAAGCGGCTCGCAACGCCCGCGAGAAGGTGCAGCGCAAGGGTGCCCTCTCGGGCTTCAGTCTGCCTGGCAAGTTGGCCGACTGCTCCGACCGCGACCCCGCCAAGACAGAGCTTTACCTCGTCGAGGGTGACTCGGCAGGCGGATCCGCCAAGCAAGGTCGCGACCGTAACTTCCAAGCCATCCTGCCTTTGCGCGGTAAGATCTTGAACGTCGAAAAGGCGATGGAGCACCGTGTGTTCGACAGTGACGAAATCAAGAACATCTACACCGCTTTGGGCGTGACTATCGGCACCGAAGAGGACAGCAAAGCCCTGAACCTCGAGAAGTTGCGCTACCACAAAGTCATTATCATGACCGATGCCGATGTGGACGGTAGCCACATCACCACACTGATTCTGACCTTCTTCTTCCGCTACATGCGCGAGTTGATTGAAAACGGCTACGTCTATTGCGCTACCCCGCCCTTGTACCTCATCAAACGCGGCACCAAGCCCATCCGCTACTGCTGGACTGACGAGGAACGCTTTGCGGCCATGGCCGAGCTAACCAAGAACGGCACCGTAGGCGGCTACGACGTGCAACGCTACAAAGGTCTCGGTGAGATGAACCCCGAGCAGCTTTGGGAGACCACCATGGACCCCGCCCACCGCACCCTTCGTCAAGTGACCATCGAGAACGCCATGGAAGCCGACCACATCTTCTCCATGCTGATGGGCGACGAAGTAGGCCCGCGCCGCGAGTTTATTGAGCAGAACGCCACTTATGCGAATATTGATGCTTAATGCATTGACATTCAATTATAAATGAAATAGGAGAGTCGGTGGGCTCTCCTTTTTTGTCGTCCAAGTTTTATGCAAATCTGAAAATCGGATTTTATGATTTGCATAAAACTATAGGTGCTTCCATGATATGTAATCGCCGTTTGAAGTCTGGATGTTCTGGTCGCCACCGTAAACGACATGGAGTTTGTCGTTGTCAAGTCCGGCTTGCTTGGCAAAAGTCTTTAGCGATGAGAAATGGTCGGTGTGCATGGTCGCCGCCGACTTGATTTCGTAACACTCCAAGTTGCCACCATGTTCGCTAAGAAGGTCAACTTCTTCATTGTTGCTGTCGCGCCAAAAATACAAATTAGATTCGCGTCCTTGTGCGTAGGCTTGTTTAACGAATTCTGCAATCACCATGTTTTCAAACAGTTCGCCACGAAGATAATGCGTTTCCATTTGCCGGACGTTTTCCAATCCCAACAGCGAAGCTGCCAACCCCGTGTCGCAGAAATAGAGTTTTGGCGATTTCACAAGGCGCTTGTTGAAGTTCTTGTAGTAAGGCTTCAGCAGGAAAATGGTGTAACTCGTTTCCAAGATGGACAGCCATGCGTTGGCCGTAGGAACGGAAATGCCACACTCGGTGGCCAATGATGTCACGTTGAGCAATTGGGCAATACGTCCGGCGCAAAGTTTCAGGAAACGGACAAACTGTGACATGTCGCTGATGTTGCGCAGCAGCCTTACGTCGCGCTCAAGATAGGTTTGTATGTAATTGGGGAAGAAGTCAACAGGTGCGATTTCCTTGTCATAGATGCGCGGGAAGCCGCCCGTCATCAGCCATTGGTTCAGGTTTTCGGGCAACATAGAAGCTTTTTTCAGTTCTGTGACCGAAAGAGGAGCCATCTTCAGTATCGCCGTGCGCCCTGCAAGGCTTTGCGAAATGCGCTCCATCAACAGGAAATTATGTGAGCCGGAAAGAATGTACATCCCCGAGTCGTTTTTCTCGTCCACTCGGGTTTGGATGTAGGAAAACAGGTCGGGGGCATATTGTGCTTCGTCAATGACCAACGGCGAACCGAAATTCATCAGGAATCCTCGTGGGTCTTCAAGGGCAAACTGCCGATGGTCAACGTCTTCTAAAGAGATGTATTTGAAGTCGTTAAAGCGTTGCCGAAGCAAGGTCGATTTCCCGCATTGGCGTGTTCCCGTCAGGGTGACGACTGGGAATTTGGTGGTCATCTGCCGCAGTTTTTCTTCTATGGAGCGTTCAATCATGGCTGAAATTTTATGCAAAAATACAAATTCAATTTTATGATTTGCATAAAAACCAGAAAATTTTCTTTCCCTCTTGCACATTCCAAATAATTTCGTGACCTTTGCCCATTCAAAACCTACGCTTATGCAAACATTCAAGAAAGGGGAGAAGATTGGCAAGTATGTCATTCACTCGTTCATCAAGAAAGGCATTGTGGCTGAGTCATATACGGTACTCGGTTCCGATGATATGATGTATTTCATGAAGGTCTATGACTTCCGCAGCATCCCTCGCGAGCAGCTTTTCGAGGGCAAGGAAGTCTATGAAATCCAGCTCTGCAAAGAGCTGAACACGGACGAAAACCAGAATGTCGTCCGCTATGTTGACAACGGGGAGGTGCGCAAGGGCAACGCGAGTTATCATTACCTCGTGACGGAGTTCTACCGTGGCGTCTCGCTCTATGACGCCGTTAGGAACGAGGGACGTTTCGACCTCGAAGATGCCGTGCAAATCACGCTCTGCGTGTTGAGCGGATTGTCGTTTATCCATTCCCGTGCGTTGATACACAACGATATACGTCCTTCTAATATCATGCTTCAGGAATTGGATGACGGTATGTTGATGCCCACCATCATTGATTTGGGTCACATTTCCTACATGGTCAAGGGTCGCCCGACTTTCATCGACGAGGACTTGATGCCGTATTTCCGCGCTCCCGAGACTTTCCGCTCGGTCTATACGGTGAAGAGCGACATCTTTTCGACTGGCGCATTGCTTTATTTCCTGATGTTCGGCAAGTCGCCCTGGGAGGAGATGGATCTGCGCACGTTTAACGGCGACAAGCAGAAGATTGCCGACGCGGTGAAGAAAGCGAGAAAACAAGACCTCGTCTTGGAAACGGACGAGGTGCAACTTCCTGATTATATGAAGGCTATTTTGCAGAAAGCCTTGGCGAAAAGACCAGATGACCGCTTTGCGTCGGCGGGCGAGTTTGCCCAGGATTTGATGGAGAAAGTGATGCCCGAATTGGCAAAGCAGATGGAGGACGGACAAAATGGCACGCCTCATGCCGAGACGCGTGAACAGGTTGCCAACGGCCCCGTCATCACCTTCAAGAAGGGTTCGGGCAGTGGCTTCGACAACGTGACGGGGCGCGACGAGCTGAAGGAACAGCTGCGCAAAGAGGTGCTTTTCGCCTTGCAAAACCCCGAAAAAGCACAATTGTACAAGTTACCGACCATCAATGGCGTGTTGCTCTATGGCCCTCCTGGTTGTGGCAAGAGCCTCGTTTTGAGGAGCTTTGCGGAGGAGCTTGGCTTCAACTATACCATCATCGGCGGTCCCGAAATGGGCCATATCTATCAAGAAGGCGTGTTGGACAACCTGCAACGGGTGTTCGATGCCGCCGAAATCAAGGCACCGTTTGTCATTTGCATTGACGAGCTGGAGTTTTTGGCGCCCAATCCCAACGCGGAAAGCGAGGAGAACGTCACACCGCAGATTTCGGCCTTGTACGGCATGATGAACGAATGCTCGAAGAAAGGCATTCTTGTCGTGGCCACCACAAACCGCCCCGACCTCATCGACCAAAGCATCATGCGTATCGGGTGTTTCGACCGCGTGTTCTTTGTGCCGCAACCCGACTTCGAGGCGCGTAAAGACATCTTCATGGACCACTTGAAAGACCGCCCTTGCGAAGAACTGGATTTCGACGAATTGGCCAAGTTGTCGGACGATTTCAACGCGGGCGACATCACGGAAGCGGTGAATGAAGCCGCCATGACCGCCGCCTACAACGACGTGCCGATTTCGCAGAAAATCCTCGTCGACGTGCTGAAATACAAGAACCCGACCTATTCCACCAAGACGCGCATCGGCTTCAACAAGGGTTAATGCCATGAATGTCAAAACGCTGGTTTCGAGATGTTTGAAAGCGCAAGGCGTTGCGTCCAAAAAGAGCGACTTGGGCTTGAATTTTACCTACGAGGGCTGGAATTTCCTCTTGTGGAACGATGCCGACGACCCCATGTTTTTCCGCCTGACCTTACCGGGCATCTTCGACGTGACAGACGAGAATTTTGCCAAGGCAATTATGGTGTGCAACAACATCAACTGGAACTATAAGGTGGTGAAGGCGGTGCTTTACGACTATGAAGACGGCAAGGAAAAAGGCGCCTCGGTGTGGCTGTGCTATGAACAACAACTCGGTTCCCCCCCCGACATTGATGACTTGATGCATCGAACTGTACAGCTGCTTCTTGCTGTAGCTGAAACATTTATGAAAGAAATGACTGAGGAATAAAACACTGAGAGATAATGCCTTTGAACACGGGTGGCGCGGATTTGACAGATTGTTTTGCGACATGTTGCAAAGTTCCGTACAAATTGCAAATCCTGAAAAGCTATTCCGGGTAATCTGAGTAATCCGTGTTCGAAAATCAAATAAGTTTGTAATGTTTAAGATGATGAAAACCAAATTTTTACTTCTTGCAATGCTGCTAACTAACCTCGCCATCGCGCAATATGCGCCTGCAGGCGACAAAATCAAGACACGCTGGGCAGCCGAGGTTTCTCCCGAAAATGCTTTGCCCGAATACCCGCGCCCGATGATGGTGCGTCCGGAATGGAAGAACCTCAACGGCCTCTGGCAATACGCCATCACGCCGAAAGGGGATAAGGCTCCTGAAAAACATGAAGGCGACATCCTCGTTCCGTTCTGCATCGAGTCGTCGCTGTCGGGGGTGCAAAAGGAAGTTGGACCCGACAACGCGTTGTGGTACCAAAAGACTTTCGCTGTTCCCGCAAACTGGAAAAACGGCCGTATCCTGTTGCATTTCGGTGCCGTCGACTGGATGGCGGATGTTTGGGTGAATGGCATTAAAGTAGGCTCGCACACAGGAGGTTATACGCCTTTCACCTTCGACATCACGCAAGCTTTGCAAGGCAAGCAAAACACGATGGTCGTCCGCGTGTGGGACCCGACCAACGACAGCTACATCCCTCACGGCAAGCAGGTGCTCAAGCCGCGTGGCATCTTCTACACCGCCGTGACGGGCATCTGGCAAACGGTGTGGCTCGAAAGCGTGCCTGAGGATTACATCCAAAATCTCGTCACAACACCCGATTTCGACAAGGCCTCGGTGAGCGTCGATGTGGATTTCAGCAATGCCACAAAGGACGATTTGTATCAGGTGGAGGTCTCTTATGAAGGTCAACTGGTGGCCACGGGTAAGTCCATCAACGGACAGCCTGTGGAGGTGAACATGCCAGAGGATTTCCTCCGCTGGACTCCTGACCATCCGTTCCTGTATGACATGAAAGTCAAGGTGTTGCGCAAAGGCAAGGTGGTTGACGAGGTGGGCAGCTATTTCGCCATGCGCAGCTTCGGCACGAAGCGCGACGACAACGGCATCGTGCGCCTCACCTTGAACGGTCTCCCGATTTTCCACTTCGGCCCCCTCGACCAGGGCTGGTGGCCGGATGGACTTTACACTGCACCCACCGACGAGGCTTTGGCCTACGACGTGCAGAAGACCAAGGACTTGGGCTTCAACATGATTCGCAAGCACGTCAAGGTGGAGCCGGCGCGGTGGTACTACCATTGCGACCGCATCGGGCTCATCGTGTGGCAGGACATGCCGAGCGGCGGTCGTGGTCCCGAGTGGCAAACGACGCAATACTACCAAGGCCCTGAGAGTTTACGCAGCTTCGAATCGGAGGAATGTTATAAAAAGGAGTGGACGGAAATCATCAATAGCTTGAAATCAGTGCCTTGCATTGGCGTGTGGGTGCCGTTCAACGAGGCTTGGGGACAGTTCAAGACGCCTGAAATCGTCGAGATGACGAAGAAACTCGACCCGACGCGTTTGGTCAACCCCGCTTCGGGTGGTAATTTCTACCAGTGCGGCGACATCCTCGACCTGCATCACTATCCCAATCCGAAGATGGTGCTATACGACCCTACCCGCGCCACCGTCCTAGGCGAGTATGGCGGCATTGGGCGGAAGGTGGAAGGCCACACTTGGGTGAAAGACCAAGGCTGGGGCTATGTGGAGTTCGATACTGAAGAAAAGGTGACGGATACCTATGTTGAATATGCCAACAAGCTGTATCAGATGGCGTTCCAAGGCTTTTCGGCAGCGGTTTACACGCAAACCACCGACTGCGAGACCGAGCTGAACGGCCTGATGACCTACGACCGCGCTGTCGTCAAGATGGACGAAAAACGGTTGCTTCAAATCAATCGGAAGATTAGCCATGCCTTGGCGGAATGACCTTGTAGGGCTGTCGAGTTGTGGCAACCGCTCTGGACATGTAACGCTGTTGCCATGATAAGACGCCCTACAAACCAACGTTTTCGGGCGGAATCGAAGAAATTTTCTTCAATTCCGCCCGATTTTTGTAAAAACTGGGCGGAATCGATGATTTTTCGCTCGATCCCGCCCAGACTTGACAAGGAGGGCAAAAAACAAAAGTGCGCCAAATTGACGCACTTTTGCCCTTGTGTCTCAGAAAACTACCACATTTTCTTTATTTGGCTTCGCCGGTGATGGTGACGGCGGTACCTTGACCGGTCACGGTTTCAGCGCGGCTCTTGGTTACATGAATCAGGTGGCAGGTACCGTCGGCCAAAACGGTGCCGATGACATCGTCGTAGGTCATGTTGGCTTGCGTGACGTTGACGTTGAAGTAGTTCTCGGCAGGAGTCATGGTTTCCATGGCTTTGTTGAACAAGGATGCCTTTTCGACATCGGTGGTGGTGTTGGCCCAATCTTCAGCGTTGAAGATGAAGAGCTTCACGCCGTCTTTAGGCTCCAGTTTGGCATAAGTGTCTCTGGGATAGTTGCCTCTCCAGTTCAAGCCATACTCGTCAAGACCAGTGATGGTGTTGCCGAGGCGATACCATTCGAAGGTGCGGCCAACCAGCGACTGAGCAGCTTGGTTAAGGCTGATGGTGATGCTGGCGGTTGCGAATTGGCCAGTAGCGTCATAAACGGTGGCGGTGATGGTGGAGTTGCCTACGATTTCGTCCTTTTCGAGGCCGTAAACCAAAGTGCCTCTGTAGGTGTAGCTGGTGCCGGTGAGAGCAACAGTGTCGGGAGCATTGTCATCAATCTTGATGATGAGTGAGGTAAGCGGGCTGTTTGACTCGATGGCCGACGACATGACGAAGCCGAAGTTGACTTCATCGCCCAAATCGATGACATCTCCGTCCTTGACGTAACCTTCCTCGTTGAGGACTTGGATGGACGGAACTCCGTTTTGTTGGCAGCTTGCAAAGAATGCAACGCTGGCGAGGCACACGAGTGCCAAAGCTAATTTCTTCATTTTTAAAGATTTTAATTAGTAATTAAGTGAATTAAGATGTTTCAAAGAACGGTGCAAAATTAGCAAATACTTTGCCAAAATGTCAAAATCTGCCAAAAAAAATGAAAAAAGCCTGTTTTGGCAGGCTTTCTTTCTTTTTAGTGAGTTTCTTTTTCATTGGTTAGTCCTCAACGATTGCTTCGTTCGGGCAGGCACCGGCGCAGGTTCCGCAACCAACGCAAGCGTCAGCGTCGATGACATAGATGTCACCTTCTGAAATAGCGCCCACCGGGCATTCGTCGATACATGTGCCGCAAGCAACGCAGCTGTCTGTGATTTTGTAAGCCATAGTGTTTTTAATTTTTGAGTTAGTTATGAGTTTTCGTTTTTCGTGCCGCAAAAATACTACAACTTTCATTCCAATGCGCCCGAAATCGAAATTTTTAATCAGTCTAAATAAGGAATGGTTTTAAGACGCTGATATTTAACATGGTGTGAAATTGCTTCTAAAAAGGAAAAGAAAAAGAGGATTTCTTTGTTTTTGCACCTTATTATTCCTTAATTTTGCAGCGAAAAAAGGAGGGAAGACGAAAGACGGAGGACATAGGACGAAAGACAAATGGTTTCAAGTCAAAAGTCCCAAGTCAAAAGTCCCAAGTCCTAAGTCAAATCTTGAATTTTGAAATATTAAATCTTTAAATATCGAAATTATGACAGCAAAAAGTAAGGTTGTAGCCCTTGAACATGTCGTCATCCGTTTTTCGGGCGACTCGGGCGATGGTATGCAACTTACCGGAAATCTCTTTTCGGATTCAACAGCATTTGCCGGAAACGATTTCGCCACATTCCCGGACTATCCGGCTGAAATCCGCCCGCCGCAAGGCACCGTGGCTGGCGTCTCTGGCTTCCAAGTGCACTTTGGACACAAACCTGTTCACACCACGGGCGACCTGTGTGACGTCCTCGTGGCCATGAACCCCGCTTCCATCAAGGCTAACATGCGCTGGCTCCGTCCCGGCACCATCATCATCTTCGACTCCGACTCGGTAACCGACAAGGCCCTCGAGAAGGCTGGCTATGCCGCCGACCCGACCACCGACGGCACTTTGGCTGACTACCAAGTCATCAAGGCCCCCATCTCGGAACTCACCAAAGAGGCCCTGAAGGACTTCGGCATGGACAACAAGTCGATGCTCAAGTCGAAGAACATGTTTGCCCTCGGCATCGTGATGTACCTGTTCAACCGCGAACTCGACACCGTGTATGCTTACTTCGAGACGAAGTTCAAAGGCAAGGACCAAGTCATCAAGGCCAATCGCACCGTCCTCGATGCTGGTTACCACTACGCCGACACTTGGGAACTCTTCACCAATACTTATAAGGTGGAAGCCGCCGACCTCGAAAAGGGCAAGTACCGCAACATCACGGGCAACACCGCCGCCGCTTGGGGCTTGATGGCCGCCAGCGAGAAGTCGGGCCGCCCGTTGTTCCTTGGTTCGTATCCCATCACGCCGGCCACTGACATTTTGGCTGAACTGACCAAGTATAAGAACCTCAACGTCAAGGCCTATCAGGCTGAAGACGAAATCGCCGGCATCATGTCGTCGATTGGTGCCGCCTACACAGGCTGCATGGCCGTCACGACAACCTCCGGCCCTGGCCTCTCGCTGAAGAGCGAAGCCTTGGGTCTGGCCGTGATGACCGAACTGCCGCTCGTCGTCATCGACGTGCAGCGTGGCGGTCCTTCCACGGGTCTGCCCACCAAGATGGAGCAAAGCGACCTGATGCAGGCCCTTTATGGCCGCAATGGCGACGCTCCGCTCGTGGTCATCGCTGCCCGCAGTTCCGCCGGTTGCTTCTACACCGCTTTCGAAGCCGCCCGTATCGCCATGGAGCACATGACACCTGTCATCATGCTCAGCGACGGTTCGTTGGGCAATGGCTCCGAAGTGTTCCGCATCCCTCGTATGGCCGACCTGCCGACCATCACGCCTCCTTTGGCCAAGGCCGACGACCCGAACTATATGCCTTATCGTCGCGATGAGAAATGGCTCCGCCGCGAATGGGCTATCCCGGGCACGCCTGGTCTGCGTCACCGCGTGGGCGGTCTGGAAAAGGAAAACGGCAAGGGAAACCTGTCGACCAATCCTGAGAACCACCAGATTATGACCGAACTCCGCGAGGAGAAGATCAACCGCGTGGCCAACGACATTCCGCTGCAAGAAATCTACGGTGACAAGAACGCCGACCTGCTCGTGGTGAGCTGGGGTGGCACGTTCGGTACCGTCCGCACGGCTGTTGAGAAGCTGATGGAAGAAGGCAAGAGCATCGCCCATGCCCACTTCGACTACATCATGCCGTTGCCGCGTAACACCGAGGAAGTGCTGCAAGGTCACAAGAAGATCGTGGTTTGCGAAATCAACCGCGGCCAGTTTGCCAAGTACCTGCGCATGAACTTCCCGGAATACAAGAGCGAACAATATAATAAGGTGCAAGGCCTGCCGTTCACCCTCGGCGAGCTTGAGACTAAGTTTAACGACCTTTTAAAATAATACGACTATGGAAAATCAGAATATCGAACAAGAGGTCATGCTGACCAAAGAAGATTTTGCAAGCGATCAGGTGGTGAAATGGTGCCCTGGTTGTGGCGACCACGCCATTTTGAAGGCCGTTCAAGACATTTTCCCGAAGTTGGGTAAGAAGAAGGAAGACATCGTTGTCGTCAGCGGCATCGGCTGTTCCTCGCGCTTCCCCTACTACATGAACACCTACGGTTTCCATAGCATCCACGGTCGTGCCGCCGCTGCCGCCACTGGCGTGAAGTTAGCCAACCCCAACCTCAGCGTGTGGATGATCACCGGCGACGGCGACTGCACTGCCATCGGTGGCAACCACTTCATCCATGCCTGCCGTCGTAACATCGACATCAACCTGATCCTGTTCAACAACCGTATCTACGGCATGACCAAGGGTCAGTTCTCGCCCTGCACGTTCCGTGGCACGAAGACCAAGACCTCGCCGCAAGGCACCTACGAAGACCCGTTCAATCCTGGCGAACTCGCCATCGGCGCCAAGGCCACGTTCTTCGCCCGTGGCGTTGACATCAACCCGAAGGAACTGAGCGAAATCTTCATGGAGTCGTACAAGCACGATGGTATCGCCGTGACCGAAGTCCTGCAAAACTGCATGATTTTCTCGAATGGCGTTCAC
>JAFSJF010000113.1 GCA_017439405.1 Bacteroidales bacterium | reverse complement strand
CTGAAAATCCTCGTGTCACTGGTTCGATTCCCGTCGGTACCACCCCATGTAGAGACGCAATCGTTGCGTCTCTTTTTTTATTGCCAACCATGTTGGGACACATAGCATGGTGGTCTTTACATGCACAAAAAAAGCGCCTCCCCCACGGGAAGCGCTTTCTTGCTATCGGTGTGTCTTTGTTTCCACACCTTACCAGCCGCGATGTTTAGTCAACATTCATTGCGGGGAACACTCTGAAGGTGTTCGGCTTGATGGTGTTGTCTCTGTTCACATCAATGGTCTTCGGGTCGCCTTCGTCGAAGTTGACGACAATCTGGAAGCCGTTTCTGAGAGCCAGCGGGCGCAGCACCATGTAGAACTGGGTGGCATCATTGCGGGTAGTGCCGAGCGTGACATCCGTGCCGCAGTCGAGGGTCATGGTTTTGCTGTCACCAGCAACGCTGTAACCAACTTGTCCGATGTAATCGGCAATAAGTTCTTCGCTGCCAGTGGCACCATAGTTGCGGAAGAGTTCCATCATGTAGCCGGGATCCACTTCATTCACCTTCAAGGTCACATCGCCAGAGAGGTATCTTTCGTTGTCGGTCACTTGGATGCTCGTCACCTTCTTGCCGGAGGGGCTGTAGAACTTCATGGAAAGGACACCGCAGATGTTGCGGAAAGCGAACGTGTTGAGGGCTTCGGCCTCGTTGTCGATCTTGGCGGCCATGTAGAGGGCGCTGGGATCGATGACGGCTTGTTCACCGACTAAGGTGTACTCTTGCGTGCTGGCAATCGGGAACGTGGCACGGTTCTCGTTGGAGAATTGCGAAGTTCCGACACCGTCGCCAGGATAGTAGGCATACTTGCCAAGAGCAAACAGTTCGTCGCTAACGGTTGCATCGCCATCGGCGACAAGCGTGGGCTGTTCGCCGTTGGCTTCCACCTTATACATTGCATACTCAGAGCCAGTGCCGTCGGCATTTTCGATGTTGAAGAGCATCACTTTGTCGTTGGCTTGGAACGTCACTCTCGAGTTGGTGGGGTTGATGTAGGCTCTTCCACCTTCGGGATCGTCGTAGTTGGCAAGTTCAGTCTCAAACTGGCCATCGTAGGAATATCCACGGTAAACCATGGAATTGGTTTGTTGTTTGTTGCATGAAGTGGCTAACAAGGCAACCACTCCCATCAGGCATACGCCTCTCAGTAATTTTTTCATCTTTTTGAAAGTTTAATTAAGTTGATTTTAATGAATTGATTAATAATTGATTGGTCTTTTTTTGCTTCTTGTTCTTACTTATCTGTTTTAATATCAAAACCTTACCTTATGATTTTTTTCTTTTGGGGATGTTTTTCCCCTTTTTTGACGCTGCAAAAATAGGAAAAAAAAACAACCCGCAATAAAAAAAGCGTTTTTTGGTGGAATTTTTTTGCGTGGCGGTTGTGTTTTCCGCTTTTTCGTACTTTTGCGCGAAATTTTTGTACACTATGGCAAAGGGAAAACCAAGAAAGACGGGCCTTCGTCAGCCCCACGGTTCTAAGACGTTCGACATTGTATTGGCCCTTTTGACGGGCGTGTTGCTTTCGGCGGCATGGCCCACATGGGGTTTTGCACCATTGGCTTTCGTTGGGCTGGTGCCTATTCTGTTGCTTGAAGACCGCATTGCGCAAGGTGGCAGCGGGAAGTTGTTCTGGCTGTCGTTTCTCGCTTTCTTGGTTTGGAACGTGGCCACGACATGGTGGGTTTGGAATGCCACGCCTGCCGCAACCTTGGCTTGGGTCCTGAATGCCCTTTTCATGGTCATCGTGTTCAACGTTTTCCACCTCACGAAGAAAAAGGTGTGCAACAATCCGTGGGGCAATTTCTTCCTTGTCCCTTATTGGATGGCTTTCGAACTGCTAACCTATTGGTGGGCGGCCAAATGGCCCTGGCTCAACTTGGGCAACGTGTTCTCGACTTGTCACCATTGGGTGCAGTGGTACGAATACACGGGCGTGGCTGGTGGGACGCTTTGGGTGCTGACGGTCAATATCTTGCTCACAAACGTCGTCTTGTTCTTCAAGTCGAGGGCGACGAAACCCTTATTAATTAATATAGGAGTGGGATTGGCGGTGCTTCTGCTCCCGATTTTGGTCGGCAAGCGCATTTACAACCATTACGAAGCACAAGGTGAGGATACGGAAGTCATTGTGGTTCAGCAGAATTGCGACCCGTGGAACGAGCAGTTCGATGCGGCGTTTTACGATAAGGTCATCCAAGACAACATCAACCTGTCGCGGCCTTTGGTGACACCGAAAACAAGGTTCATCGTCGGTTCGGAGTCGGCCATTCAAGAAGGCATCTGGCTGCATGAGTTGGACCAGGCGCGGGCCTTGAAACAGCTACACAGCTACCTCAAGGAAGTTCCTCAAGCCGCCTTCGTCATTGGCGGAACCACTTACGAATTTGTGCCACGAGGCATGGAAAACGACTTTGCAGCACGACCAATCGACAACATGAACCACTACTATTTCAGCCACAACTCGGCACTGCTCATCGACAGCATCAATGTGCAGCACCGCAACAAATCTCAGCTCGTAGTGGGTGTGGAAGCCATTCCCGAATGGCTTGGTTTTTTGAAAAACTACAGCATCACTATGGGCATTGCGCGAGGCACCCTGAAAGGCGACCCCGAAGCCAAGGTGATGACCTTTGGCGGGCACAAAGTGGGCGTCCCGATTTGCTACGAATCCGCCTTTGGCGAATACGTCAGCACCTTCTGCAAGAAAGGCGCCGACCTGCTGTTTGTCATCACCAACGACGGGTGGTGGGGACACACCCCGGGTTACCGCCAGCACTTCGAGTTCTCGAAACTGCGGGCCATTGAGAACCGCCGTTGCGTGGCCCGTTCGGCCAATACGGGTCGCTCGGGATTCATCAACCAGCGCGGCGATGTGCTGCAGCAAACCCATTATTGGGTTCCCGACGCCATCCGCGAGACGCTGAAAGCCAACACGAAGGTGACGTTTTACGCCAAGCATGGCGACTATTTGAGCCGCATAGCCGTCTATCTGAGTTTTGTGCTGCTTATTACATTGGTTTCCAGGGTGTTGATAGATAGCATTAGAACCAAGAAAAGTACGCCCAAGGCAACGAAAAAAGCCAGGAAATGAACAGCATCCGGCTTTCGTTAGGTCCGTTCCAAGGCATCACCGACGCGTCGTTCCGCAACGTGTTCAAAAGACATTTTGGCGGCATCGACAAGTTCTATACACCTTTCTTCACCGGCATCCACAAGGACAACCATGCCAAGAATCTGCAAGGCGAAGAGATCGACCCTTCGTGCAACGATGTCGAGACCCTCACGCCGCAAATCCTCAGCAGCGACGCCGAGGAGGTTTTGCGTTTTGCCAAGCAGTGCAAGCAGTTGGGATACAAGGAAATCAATCTCAACATGGGATGTCCGTTTCCGCGTGTGGCCAACAAGAAACGCGGTTGCGGCCTTTTGCCTTTTCCTGACAAGGTGGAGGCGATGTTTGGGCGCGTTTTTGAGCAAATCGACATCGGTTTCAGCGTAAAGTGTCGCTTGGGTTATTCCAGCCCCGACGAAATCGATGCCATCGTCCCGATATTCAACCGGTTTCCGCTTAGCGAATTGGTCGTTCATCCTCGCATAGGGAAACAAATGTACAAAGGCCATGCTGACGTGGAAAGGTTCAAAAGCCTGATCCCATGTGTTAATGCGCCTCTGGTTTATAATGGCGACATTGTTTCGGTGGAAAGCTTTGAAAAGATAAGGGCTACCGTTGATGGCCGACGTTTCGACAGGCTCGATGACCCAAGACCCATCAACCAATTCATGCTGGGGCGCGGCGTTTTGGCCAACCCGTTTTTGGCGGAGGAGATTCGTGCAGACGCATTGGAATGCGAAGCATTCGACGTAGTCAATGCGCCTGAACGTGCGGAACGGCTGCACGCATACGTCCTCGACCTATACCAAGACCGTCTCCGCCATGCCGGTGGCAGCCCGAAGGTGCTGGGACGCATGAAGGAACTGTGGTCATACCTGATGTTTTCCTTTGACGAACCGCAAGCGGTTTGGCGCAGGATCAAGAAGACAAATGCACTGAAGGAATACGAGGAAGCGGTGGAGTGGGTTTTCCAAACAAGGGAATTCAGAAGCCCGCAAGTTCCATTGTCACCGTCGGAATCAGCAGAATGCCGCCAATGACGGCCAAGAGAAGGATGAACTTCCAGATGAAGCGCACCCATTTGTCCCACGGGATGCGGGCCACGCCGAGGGCGGCCATCAGCACGCCGCTGGTGGGCGTGATCATGTTGGTGAAGCCGTCGCCAAACTGGAAGGCCATCACCGTGGCCTGACGCGAAATGCCGATCAAGTCGCTGAAGGGCGCCATGATGGGCATGGTGATGGCGGCCTTGGCCGAGCCGCTGGGAATCACGATGTTAATCAAGGTCTGGATGCCGTACATGATTTCCGCCGAGGCAATCTTGCCCATGTCGCTCATCGAGCGGGAGAGTCCGTAAAGAATCGTGTCGATGATGCCGCCGTCCTGCAAGATGATGACGATGCCGCCCGCCAAGCCCACCACGACCGCTGCCGAGAGGATGTCGCCCATGCCTTCGAGGAACAGCTTCGCGATGTCGCTCGCGCTTTTATCGACGGACAAACCGCTGGCGATGCCCAACACCAAGAACAGCGAGGCGATCTCCATGATGTACCAATCGTAGCCAAGCACGCCCACCACGAGGAAATATACCGTCGCGAAGAGCAGCGTGAGGACGAAATAATGCACCGTCTTACGCAAAGTGACGACGCTGAGCAAGACAAACACCGCCGTCCCAACGGGCAGCAAGGGTAGGGTGGTGGCTTTGTTGCCGATTTTCAGCGTGGTTTGTGGATAAAGCACTGAGAACGTGATGAGTACAATTGACAAAATGGCGAAGATAAACCAAGCTTTTCGCGGGGTGTAACGCTCGATTTCCTCTTCCTGCGCCATCGCCGACTTGCGCCAATAGGCGTCGTCGTCGTACATGATGGACGACTGCGGGTTGCGTTTCACTTTTCTGGCATAGAGCAGCACGAAAACGATGCCTACCACGGTCAGGATGGCCCAACAGACGGCGCGGTAGCCGATGCCCGTGAACAGCGGGATGTCGGCGATGCCTTGCGCTATGCCGATGGTGAACGGGTTGAGCATGGCGCCCGAAAAACCAATGTGCGCGGCCACATACACCATGCAGAGGCCAACGATGCTGTCGTAGCCCATCGAGATGGCCAAAGGTATGATTATCAGTGTGAAAGCAATGGTCTCTTCACTCATCCCGAACACGCTGCCAAACAGGCTGAACAGCAGCATAACCAAAATGATGACGATGTTGTTCACCCCGATTTTTCGCATTAATGGGCTGCGTTCCAGTCGTTTGGTGAACTTCAAAAACGAGAGGATGCCCATGTCGATGGCGCGGCTCTTGTTCATGATCCAGAAGGCGCCGCCAATAATCAAAATAAAGACAATGATGTTGCTTTGCTTGACGAAACCTTTGTAGAACGCCGAAAAAACCTGCCAAGTTTGCGGTTCGGCATGGAATTCATTGTCTCCAACTGACTCCGGCATTTGGCCTGCATAGTAAAAGGTCATCACCGTCTCGCCGCCAACCTGTTCCTTGACGTATTTTCCTGGAGGGATAATCCAAGTGAGCACAGCCGCAATGACGATGATGAAGAAAACGATGACGAAGGTATGTGGGACTTTATGTTTTTTCATGGCGACAAAAATACGATTTTTTCCAACCATTTTGACATGAAAACACCTTAAGCAACTTTTTTGTCGTGCCGCCAAATCTGCCAACTGTTGAACAGATTCTGGAAAACCGCATAGAAGGCCAAGACCACCGAAGTCAGCGGATGCAGGTAGTGGTTGGCCATCCAGATGCCCATGGCGGTGTTTTTCTGTCCGAGAAGCTGTCCGCCTGCGATAACGTCGCCGTACTTGCTGCCAATCCATTTGCCAAGCGCGAACTGCGTGACGCAAAACAGCAGCGACACCACGCCAAGCCAAAGGATGAGGTGCCAGTTGCCCGCACCATGAAGGAAGATGAAGTCGATGGTCTGCCCTATGGTGAACAGCAGTGCGACCGACCATAGATAGAACGACAAGCCCTTGTAGCGGCTCAGCAAACCATTCACTTTAGGCAACCAAAGCTGCAAAGCCAAGGCCACGAAAAACGGCAGTCCGATGACCAGCCCCACCCGCTTCAGGATGGAGAGGAACGAAGCCATGAACGTCATCTCAGGATGAACGCCGATGAGGGTGAAATAGGCAGGCGCAGCGATGGAAACCACGAGGTTGCCAATGATGGTGAACGACGTGACAGTGGTGCGGTCGGCACCCAGCATGCAACTCACCACAGCCACCGACGAGGCCACAGGGCACAAAGCCGCCATCATCACGCCTTCGGCGATGACAGGACTGACATCCAAGGCCTTAAGTAGTGCGTAAAGACCTATGCTCACCACGATTTGGAACAGCAAGATCCAGACGAACATAGGGCTGAACTTCAGCTTGCGGACATCGACTGCCGAGAAGGTGAGCAGGAGAATCAAGAAAATGAGATAGGGTACCACCACGCTGAAAATGGCGCAATATTCGTGCAGCAGCAAGCCAAGCACAATGGCAATCGGAAGGATATAGCTCCTGATTTTTTGCATTCGATTTCGTTTGGGGCTGCAAAGATGCGAAAAATATGCGTAACTTTGCCGCCTTAATCTTTCAATCCATGAAAAAATCCATCCTGACCCTCGCCGCCCTTTCGCTGCTCGCTTGCAGCTGCGGCAACAACAACGAAAAGCAAGAAACCTCAAACAACAACGAAACCATGCAACAGCAGGAACAAACAACGAAGCCCGTGGTTTACATGACCACCGACATCAGCCTAGAAGGGCTTGTGAAAGTCTATGAAGCCCTCGGCGTGAAGCCCACCGAAGGCCAGCGCGTGGCCGTCAAGATCAGCACGGGCGAATCGGGCGGGCACAACTACCTGAAACCCGAACTCATCAAAGACCTCGTGCAGAACCTGAACGGCACCATCGTGGAGTGCAACACGGCCTACGGCGGCTCGCGGCAAGATGTGAGCAAGCACTGGCAGACCATCAAGGAGCACGGCTTCCTCGACATCGCCAAGGTCGATATCATGGACGAGTTCGGCGAGATGCAAATCCCCGTCGAGGACACCACCTACATCAAGTACGACATCGTGGGCGACCATATCGCCAACTACGACTTCGTGATCAATCTGGCCCACTTCAAGGGCCATGCCATGGGCGGCTTCGGCGGCGTGTTGAAGAACCAGAGCATCGGCTTCGCCTCCACCAGCGGCAAGGCCTACATCCACTCGTGCGGCTATACCACCGACCCCGAAGAGTGCTGGAGCCACATCGAGAACCAAGACGGCTTCCTCGAATCGATGGCCTCGGCTGCGCAAGGCGTACACAACTACTTCAAGCAGGCCGGCAAGGACATCATCTACATCGACGTGATGAACAACCTCAGCGTCGATTGCGACTGCGATGCTCACCCCGCCGACCCGGAGATGAAGGACGTGGGCATCCTCGCCTCCACCGACCCCGTGGCCTTGGACCAAGCCTGCATCGACCTCGTGTTCAACTATCCCTCCGTTGAAGGCGACGACGCCACCGCGCTCATCAACCGCGTGAACCGCCAACACGGCATCCACATCCTCGAACACGCCGCCAAAATCGGCCTCGGCCAACGCGAATACGAATTGGTAAACATCGACAAATAATACATAAAACAATGAAACATACATTCTTAACATTGGCATTGGCCCTGTCGCTTGCCGGAATAGCCTCCTGCAACTGCAACAAAGCCTGCGACGAAAACGAAAACAAAACCGCAACGACCATGAACACGACTATGGACGACCTGCTGACGCGCCGCAGCGTGCGCAGCTACACCGACGAAATCCCTCCCCGCGAGGTCATCGAAGAAATCTGCAAGGCCGGCACCTACGCCCCGACGGGCATGAACAGGCAGGCCCCCATCATCGTCGCCGTCACCAACCGCGACGTGCGCGATCGCCTGAGCAAGCTCAACGGCGCCGTCTTCGGCCCCGACAACGACCGCGACCCCTTCTATGGCGCTCCCGTCGTGCTGGTCGTCTTGGCCGACACCACCGCCGCCTTCACTTGGAAGGAAGACGGCTCGCTCGTGATGGGCAACCTGCTCAACGCAGCCCACGCCAAAGGCCTCGGCTCGTGCTGGATCCACCGTGCCAAAGAGGTGTTCGAAACCCAAGAAGGCAAGGCCATCCTCCGCGAACTCGGCATCGACGACACCAAGTACGTCGGCATCGGCAACTGCATCCTCGGCTATGTGAACGGCGACTACCCCGAAGCCAAACCGCGCAAGGAAAATTACGTTTACTGGATTGAATAAGAAGTCCACATTAGTCGGGCACCTTGCTTGCTTTGGTGCCTACTGCATCTTCGGGTTCAACATCATCGCGTGCAAGAACATCTCCAACGCGAATGTGCTGACGCCCATGGACTTGTTTTGCCTGCGGGCGACAGGAGCCACGGCCTTGTTCTGGCTCCTGTCGCTCTTCATGCCCAAGGAAAAAGTGCCGCTGCGCGACATGGCGCAGATCTTCGTGGCCTCCATGCTCGGCTTGTTCCTCACCCAAGTCAGCTTCCTGAAAGCCGTCACGATGACGACTTCCATCGACCTGAGCATTGCCAACACCTGCACGCCCATCCTGACGATGGTGGTGGCCGCCATCGTCCTGAAAGAGCCCATCACGGGGAAAAAAGTCGGCGGCATCCTGATGAGCCTTACCGGTGTCTTGATCTTGGTTTTCAACTCGGTAGGGCTTGGCGGCGGCGCGTCCGAAACCCAGCCGATGGGCATCGTCCTGACCATCGTCAACGCGCTGACATTTGCGCTTTATCTCGGCATTTTCCGCCCGCTGATTTCCAAGTACAACGTGGTCACCTTCATGAAGTGGATGTTCCTGTTTTCCATGCTGATGGGCCTGCTGTTCAATGGCCGCCACTTTGTTCGCATCCCCTTTGCGGAGATGGAAAGCCGGGTGCTGTGGCAGGTGGCGTTTGTGGTGTTTTTCGCCACATTCGTGTCCTATTTCCTCATCCCCATCGGGCAAAAGCGCATCCGCCCGACCTTGGTCAGCATGTACAACTATGTGCAGCCCACCATCGCCACCATCATCAGCATCGCCATCGGCTTGGACAAGATGACGTGGCTCAAGGTAGTGGCCATGATATTGGTCTTCGCCGGCGTTTGGATCGTCAACCAAAGCCGTGCGGCGGCACCTATCCTCCACGCTGAAAAAAAATAACGGCACTTTTTTTGGTTTGTTGGTTGTAATTTTTCATACTTTTGCACAAAATATGAAAAATCATACTAATCATACAAATCAATCGTTATGGAAGCACACAATGGAAAATTCATTTTCGGCGTAGTGAAAGTGGGCGAGCGTGGACAAATCGTCATCCCCAAGGAAGCCCGTGAGCAATACGAAATCAAGCCTGGCGACAATTTGGTTGTGCTCGGCGACGATAAAGGTATCGCTATGCTCAAGAACGAAGTGTTTCAAGAAATTCTCAACCAAGCGATGGGAGGGCTTGCGAAATGAGAAAGCATTGGATCGACAACCTGCGCTGGGCGACGGTGCTTTTGGTGCTGTTCTACCACGTCGTTTATTTCTACAACAACAAGGGTGTGTTTGGCGGCATCGGCGGTTTCGGCGATTATCCGGAATGCAAGCAGTATCAGGATGTCGTGATGTACATCCTCTATCCTTGGTTCATGCCGTTGCTGTTCTTGTTGGCGGGCGTCAGCGCCCGTTATGCGTTACAAAAGCAATCCGCAAAGGAATGGTTCAAGTCGCGAACCCGCAAATTGCTTGTGCCCGGAACGATAGGTCTCTTCGTCTTCCACTGGATGACCGGCTATTTCAACACCGTTGTGGCGGCAAGGCAAGGCGTGTTCGACGGAATGCCCGTTGTGGCGAAATACTTCATGATGGCCGTCAGCGGCACGGGGCCGCTGTGGTTCATCCAAGTGCTGTGGCTGTTGTGTTTGGTGCTGCTTCTGGTGCGAACGATAGACCAAAATGACTGGTTTTGGAACTGGTGTGGGAAGGCTAACTTTTTCGTAATCATTCTGTTGGGCATATTCTTTTGGGCAGGTGAGCAAACGCTCATCAAAAACCCACGTTCGGAGAGTCTTGACGGCCTCTTGAACCTTTACAAGCCCCTTTTCTATTTGGTTCCTTTCCTGACGGGCTATTTCGTGTTCTCGCACGACGAGGTGCAAGAGAAACTGGAAAAAGCCTGGATTCCGCTGATGGCCACAGCCGCCGCCGCTGGCATTGCGTTGGTTTTCACCACATTTGGGCAGGACAATACCTCGCCTCAATATCTCGGCAGTCCGCTCAACTGCCTTTACGGTTGGTTGATGTGCCTCGCGATGATGGGTTGGTTCAAGGCAAAGTTTGACCGCACGGGAGCTTTCTCCGCCTACATGACTCGCTCCAGCTATGGCATCTATATCGTTCATTATCTTGTGATTGCCTCGTTGGGCTACATGATGAAAGTCCACACTTCGCTTGCGCCTTGGATGATGTATGCCATCCTTTTCGTCGCCGTGATGCTGCTGTCGCCGTTGGTTTACGAGGTGATTCGGAGGATTCCGTTTGTGAGGTGGTGTGTGCTTGGGGAGAGGAAAAAGTAAAATTTCAAAGAGCAAATTGATTTTTTCTCAAGAATGTGTCCAAAATTTTACTATTTTTGCAGAGTAAAAACCATTAGAATAGTATGAAGAACCCTTTGATTCAATTTGGAAATATTCCGGTAGATTTCGCTGCTGTGGCTTCCTTGTTCCCCGAAATCAAGTGCAAGCACAACAAGGTCAGTGCATTGGAGAAGAAAGGCGACTTGATTCGGCTGAAGCAGGGGATGTATGTCGTTCATCCCGACGTGTCTCAAAAGACATTGTCGTTGTTCCTGATTGGGAACAATCTGTATGGGCCTTCCTATATTTCGCTGCAATCGGCATTGAGATACTATGGCCTGATTCCCGAACATGTTTTCACCATTTGCTCGATGACGACAAAGCCGACCCAAATCTTTTATAATTCCATGGCAAGGTTTGAATACGTCCATACCGACGCGACCCTGTTTCCCATCGGTCTTAGGGAGGAGACCATCTGTGACGGAATGACCGTTTTGATGGCCTCGCCCGAAAAGGCCTTGTGCGACTTGATAGCCGATATCAGCCATCTCAACCTTCGCTATCGGAAGGAGATTTTGGTATGGTTGGAGGAGGACGTCCGTTTCGACATGGACGAATTGTTCCATTTCGACACAGGCATTTTGCGTGAATATGCCAAGGTGGGGAAAAAGAAGACGATGATTGAACAACTCATCAAAATCATAGAATCATGAGTACGATTTTCGACCAATTGCTGGAACAATATAAGCATCTTCCGGCAGAAAAGCAATGGAGCGCCAAATACGAGGTGACGCAAATGATAGCCTTGGCGGGGCTGAATCATGGCGGTTTTTTCAGCAAGGCCGCTTTTTATGGTGGCACTTGCTTGCGCCTTTTCCATAACTTGAGGCGTTATTCCGAGGACATGGACTTCACTTTGCTCCAGGAAGACCCTAAATTCCATCTCGAGAACTACTTCCAGCCCGTCATCGACACGTTCAAATTGACCGGCCGGGATGTCACGATCACCAAAAAGGACAAATTGACCCTTGGCAAGGTGGAATTGGCCTTCTTGAAGGACGAAACCGACGTTTACAACCTGACTTTCCAGACGGAGAAAAGCCTCAAAGTCAAGATAGAAATCGACATCAAGCCGCCTTTGGAGTTCCAGACGGAGTACAAACGAATGAATCATCCGGGGACGTTTATGGTGCGTTGCATGACGCTCCCCTGCCTTTATGCCGGAAAGATGCACGCCTTGGCTTTCCGAACTTGGAAAACAAGGGTGAAGGGCCGCGATTGGTATGATTTCGAATGGTATGTGAACAATGAAACACCGCTCGACTACAACCATTTGAGAACCAGAATCAAGGAATTCAATGGCTTGGATTTGAGTCAAGAAGATTTCCTCGGCTTGTTGAAGGAACGGCTTGCCACCACTGATATGGAATTGGTCAAGGCGGACGCATCACGTTTTATCGAAAATCCCCACGAACTCGACCTCTGGAGCAACGACTACTTCCTGCAATTGGCTGACAGGATTAAGTTTGTATAACAATGGAAAACAACAAGTTAAACAAAGTTCGGACGGATTTGCAATCCGTCCGGAATGAGCCTGCGGATTTGCAATCCGCTTCTTCAAAACTTTACACAGAAGTCGTTGCCCACCAAGACCCCACCCAAGTCGCCGGCCTCTCGCGCTTCTTCAAGACGGGCAAAGGGCAATACGGCGAAGGCGACAAGTTCTTGGGCATCAAGGTGCCGGTGACGCGAAAAGTGGTTAAGGAATGCTGGGAAGAAACCACTTTCGACGACTTGGAAGCCTGCATCCGCTCCGAATACCACGAAATGCGCTTAGCCGCCCTGCTGACTTTGGTGGAAATCTTCAAACACGCCAAAAACGACGAGGCTTTGCGGCAACAATGCGTTGATTTTTACCTTTCACACACCCAACACATTAATAATTGGGACCTCGTTGACCTCACCTGCTACGACCTGCTCGGCAACTGGCTCTTGGACAAAGACCGCCGTCAGCTCTACGACCTCGCCCGCAACGGCAAGACGATTTGGGAGCAGCGCATCGGCATCGTGAGCACGATGCAGTTCTTGCGTCACGGTGAGTTGGACGACACCTATGCCATCGCCGACATTTTCTTGGAAAAACCCCTGCCCTTGCACGACCTCTTGCAGAAGGCCGCAGGCTGGCTGCTCCGCGAAGCCGGAAAACGTGATGAGCAACGCCTTAAAGACTGGCTATCAACGCGATACACGACCATGCCGCGCACGATGCTGCGCTATGCGATTGAGAAGTTCAACGAAAACGAAAGGAATATGTACCTCAGTCCCGCGTCTCATGTCCCGAAGTCCCGCGTCAAATAACAAAAGCCATGCCTGACATCCAACTCCATTACACCGAACAAGGCCAAGGCCAACCGCTCATCCTCCTCCACGGCAACGGCGAGGACAACACTTATTTCGAGCATCAAATCCCTTATTTCTCAAAAGATCATCACGTCATCGCCATCGACACGCGCGGGCATGGAAAGTCGCCGCGTGGCGACAAACCCTTCACCATCAAGCAGTTTGCCGAGGACTTGAAGGACTTTATGGACTCGAAAGGTATTGCGAAAGCCAACATTCTCGGCTTCTCCGACGGTGGCAACATCGCCCTGACCTTCGCCCTAAAACATCCCGAAAGGGTTGAAAAACTGGTCCTTGACGGGGCCAACCTCTTTCCAAAAGGCGTGAAGCCGCGCTACCAATGGCCTATCGAAGCCGGCTACCGCATTGCAAAACGGTTTGCCAAAAAGGACGAAAAAGCCCGACGCAACGCCGAAATGCTCGGCCTGATGGTGAACGAGCCGCTCATCGAGCCTTCGGAACTCGCCCGCCTGACGATGCCCGTCTTGGTCGTGGCCGGCACGAAAGACATGATTAGGGAGTCGCACACAAGGCTGATAGCCAACAGTTTGCCAAACTCACAACTCGCCATCCTCGAAGGCGACCATTTTTTGGCCAACAAAAACCCCAAGGCCTTCAATCCGCTTGTGAACGCTTTCCTTTCGGGCTACATGATTCGCCACGCCACGATGGACGACCTGCCCGCCATCCTCAGCCTCCGCGACCAGGCTCGCGAAATCATGCGGAGCTACGGTAACACCTTCCAATGGCCCGACGGCTATCCGCGTGACGACATGTTCCGCAAGGACATTGAATCGGGCGGAAGTCATGTCATGGCAGACGAAAAAGGCGAGATTGTCGGCACCTTTGCGCTGTTGCCTAACCCAGAAGTGACCTACAACAAGATTTACCAAGGCCAATGGCTTGACAACCAGCCCTATCACGTCATCCACCGCATCGCCAGCACGCCCGATTCGCACGGCGTTTTGGATGCCGTCTTGGACTACTGCGAGGCCTTCGCGCCCAACATCCGCATCGATACGCACGAGGCCAACGTCATCATGCGCAAAGGCTTGGAGCGCCACGGTTACCGCTATTGCGGCATCATCCACCTTTTGGATGGCAACGAGAGGTTAGCCTTCCAGAAAAAGATGGATGGATGACGTAGTGCATGTTTCATAATTTCACCCTTCCGGGATTTTCGGCAATGAACTTGCTCCAGTCGGGGCGGCGGTGCGCCTTGGCCTTTTCGGTGGTGTGTTTGGTATAGTTCACATCTTTGCCTTTTGAAATCGAATGGCATACGGCAGCGGCCACGGCATCGGTGGCATCGAAAAACTGTGGATCTTGGTCGGTCTTTAGCATGAGGTGTACCATCTCGGCCACCTGTTCCTTTGAGGCGTTGCCGTTGCCTGTGATGTTCTGCTTGATGGTCTTGGGCGAGTATTCGAAGATGGGGATGTCGCGGTAGAGCGCGGCAGCCATGGCCACGCCTTGGGCACGGCCCAGTTTCAGCATCGACTGGACGTTCTTCCCGAAAAACGGCGCTTCGATGGCCAGCTCATCAGGATGGTATTCGTTGATGATTTCAAGGAGACGCTCGAAAATCTTCTTCAGTTTCAGTGCCTGGTTTTCCAATTTCTTCAAGTTGATGACCCCCATTGTGAGGAGGTCCAACTTCTTGCCCTGCTCACGTACAACGCCGTAGCCCATCACCATCGTGCCAGGGTCGATGCCTAATATGATTTTCTCCTGTTCCATTCTGGATTTTTTGCAAAGGTAAGGTTTTTTCTTTTTCTTCCTTAATCAGTGCGAAAGAACCAATGCCAAATTGACGTTTCTGGAAAAAATCGTAAAAAAAACACACACAATTGCCATAAATGCGTTACTTTTGCAAAATCAGACCACTTGTCAAGGGAAAAGATGGCAATTATCACATTAACAAGCGATTGGGGCTATTCCGACTACTATGTTGCAGCCGTGAAAGGAACGATTTTGTCCTATTTGCCCGATGCGACCATTGTTGACATCACTCACGAAATCGAGCCGTTCAACATTCCGCAAGTTGGCTTCACATTGCGGAACTGTTTCCGCAGTTTTCCGCAGGGAACGATACACCTCATTGCCGTCGATACGGTTGAATCTCCTGAAAATCCGCATGTTGTAGTGAAAGCCGAGGGGCATTATTTTATCGGTACCGACAACGGAATCTTCGGCCACATCCTCAACGAGGGTGAGTTTGAGGAAGCGGTCTATATTGACGTGCCTCAGGATTCCGAAACGTTCAACTTTGCCACGCGCGACCGCTTCGTCAAGGTGGCCGCGATGATCGCCAAGGGAGAGCCATTGTCGAATGTCGGTGCGATGCGCGAGAAGCTCAACATGGGTGGCGTTTTCCGTGCCGTGGTTCGCGACAACACCATTGAGGGCGTGGTGATTCATATCGATTCGTACGAGAACCTTATCACGAACATCACTAAGGAAATGTTTGAAAGGGAGCGCCGAGGTCGTGACTTTACCATCTTGGTGAAAGGCAATCTCTACACTATTGACAAGATTTCGGACAGTTACATGGATGTGCGCGAAGTCGATTTGGTGGCCATTTTCGGCTCACATGGCTATCTTGAACTTGCACTGAGGGAGGCTAAATTGGCATCGTTGTGCGGCATTGAGCTGTCATCGAGCATCAAGGTGGTGTTCCATGACGAAAACGAGGAACGGCCTTCCAACTCATTGTTCTGATTCCCAAGCTCTTTTCTGTATCATCCCAAACCCTCTCCAAGTCACCGTCCCAACCAAGACGCCAAGAAGGATACCGCAAAGGATGTCGCCAGGATAGTGGTAACCGATGTAAATGCGCGTGTAGCTTGATATTGCTGCCCAAAGAAACAACGTGATAGCTGGCCATGGCCGGTAGTTTTTCAAGGCGGCGGTCAAGAAAGTCGCCACTGAAAAAGTGTTGGCGGCGTGTGACGAAACAAAGCCGTATCTGCCACCAGCCAAACCTTTGGGAAGGTGTATAAATAATTGAAAATCATCATTATAACATGGCCTCAACCGTTGAAACAGCGGCTTGCAGACGTGCGAGGCCAATTGGTCGGAGCAAAGCACCACGACACAAACGGCCAAAATAATCCACCACCAACGCTTGCCGTATTGTTTCACCGTCCAGTATATTATTAATAGGTATAATGGAAACCATGCCCACATTTCAGTGATGAGCACCATGACCTTGTCCATCCAGTCGGTGTGAAGGCCGTTAAGGAAGAGAAAGAGGTCGGAGTCGATGTTGGAGAGGCGTTCCATATCACCAATCCCCCTGGGCATCGTCTTTGTTCAAGGTCAGCCAAATCAAGTCCTTCAACTCGTCGATGCCCTTGCCGATGACCGAACTGATGAACACATGCGGCACCTTCTTGGGCAAGTGCTTCTTGATTTCCTTGATGCGGTCGTCGTCCACCAGGTCGCATTTGGTGATGGCCAAAATGCGGTCTTTGTCGAGCAGCTCGGGGTTGTATTTCTTCAGTTCGTTGAGTAGGATGTCATACTCCTTCTTCACGTCGTCGGTGATGGCCGGCACCATGAAGAGCAAGGTCGAGTTGCGCTCAATATGTCTCAAAAATCTGATTCCCAAACCTTTGCCCTCTGCAGCACCTTCGATGATGCCTGGAATGTCGGCCATGACGAAACTGCGGTGGTCGCGGTAACTGACAATACCGAGATTGGGCACCAAGGTCGTGAAAGGGTAGTCGGCGATTTCGGGTTTGGCTGCCGACACGACCGACAGCAGTGTCGATTTGCCCGCGTTGGGGAAACCTACCAAGCCGACATCGGCCAAGAGCTTCAGTTCCAACGTGATCCATTCCTCTTGGCAAGGTTCGCCAGGTTGTGCAAATTTGGGTGCTTGCAAGGTGGCCGTCTTGAAGAAGGTGTTGCCTTTGCCGCCTCGACCACCCTTCAGCAGCACAACTTCTTGCTTGTTTTCAGTGATTTCGGCCATTTGCGTGTGGTCTTCGGCGTGGAAGGCAACCGTACCGAGTGGTACGTCGATATAGACATCATTGCCAGCAGCGCCAGTGAGCTGGTTTTTGCCTCCAGGAACGCCATCGCCGGCAAAAATGTGTTTGGTATATCGCAAATGCAACAAGGTCCAAAGCTGGGCGTTTCCGCGAAGGATGACGTTGCCTCCGCGCCCTCCGTCGCCTCCGTCGGGGCCGCCTTTGGGGATGTATTTCTCGCGACGGAAGTGAAGCGCTCCCGCGCCGCCCTTGCCCGACCGGCAAAATATCTTTACGTAATCTACAAAGTTTGAGGTCATGGCTAACAATTAAAACTCATCAATATATTCGACCCCTTCCTCATTGTCGTAGCGGTCGCAGTCGAAGTTGAGGTCAACGCCAGGGATGTTGGGTTTTGCGAAGTCGCCTTGGCTGACGTTCAGGCTTTTGTCGGCATATACCTTTTTCATGTACATAGCCCAAATGGGCAACGCGGTGTGGGAGCCTTGCCCCAGCTTGGTGGAGCGGAAGTGAACGCTGCGGTCTTCGGCACCGACCCAAACTCCCGTGGTGAGGTCGGGCGTGATACCCATAAAGTAGCCGTCGCTCTGTTTTTGCGTGGTGCCGGTCTTGCCCGCAATGGGGTTGGTGAACTTGTAGAGCGACCTCAAGCGGATGCCTGTGCCGCTTTGCACCACGCCTTTCATCAGCTCCACCATTTTGTAGGCCGTCAGCTCGCTCATCGCCTCCGATTCCTCAGCGCTGAAGCGTTGGATGACGTTGCCGTTCTTGTCTTCTATCTTGGTGATGAACATAGGCTTGATGTAAACGCCTTGGTTGGCGAAAGTGCTCATCGCGCCGACCATCTCTATCAACTTCAAGTCGCAGACGCCCAAGCAGATGGCCGGTACCGCGTCAATCGGCGACTCCACGCCCATGCGCCGCGCCATTCCGATGACGGCATTGGGACCGAATTGGTTCATCAAGTAGGCCGAAATCCAGTTGTTGGACTGCGCCAAGGCATATTTCAATGTGATTTCCTCGCCGACACTGCCACCCGAATTGCCTGGAGACCAGAATTTTCCGTCGGGGAGCTGGATGTTGTATTGGATGTTGGGGATCTTCGTGCAAGGCGTGTACTCGCCCTCCTGCATGGCCAACGAATAAAGGAACGGCTTGAAGGTTGAACCCACTTGGCGGCGTGCTTGCGTGACGTGGTCGTACTTGAAGAAGCGGTAGTCGAGGCCGCCCACGTAAGCCTTCACGTGGCCCGTGTGCGACTCGATGGAAATCAAGCTGGCTTGGAGGAACCATTTGTAGTAGCGGATGGAATCCATCGGCGACATCACCGTGTCGATGGGGCCATCCCATGAGAAGACGGTCATCGGGACGGGACGGTCGAACTCGGCCTTGATGGAATCCATGCACACGCCTGCATTTTTTAGCGAGCGATAGCGCTCGGTGCGCTTCATCGAGGTTTCCATGATATGGTCGATTTCGTCGGCGGTAACGTTGCTGAAAGGCGCGTTCTTCTGGCCTTTCCAGTGCTTGTAGAACATCGGCTGCAACTCCTTGCCCATGAATTCCTTGACGGCATCCTCGGCATAGTGCTGCATCCGCGAGTCGATGGTCGTGAAAATGCGCAGGCCATCGCGGTAGATGTTGTAGGGCTTGCCGTCGGGACGTGTGGTGTTTTGCGCCCAATCGGTGAGCTGGCCTCTGAGGAACTCGCGGAAATAGGTGGCCTGACCCGAGTTGTGGTCCATCACGCCAAAATGTGACATGTCAATGGGAATCAATGAGATGGAGTCGCATTCCGCTTTGGTGATATAGCCGTTTTCGGCCATTTTCTTGAGGACGAGGTTCCGCCGGTCCAAGGAGCGATTTGGGTTGCGCACCGGGCTGAACCTCGTCGGCGCGTTGACCACACCTGCCATCAGGGCGCATTCTTCGATGTTCATCTCCTTGGGCGACTTGTCGAAGAAGGTCTTGGCTGCCGAGCGTATGCCGTATGCGTTGTGTCCAAACGCCACAGTGTTCAGGTACATGGCGATAATCTCCTCTTTCGAGTAGTTGTGTTCCAGTTTCGTGGCCGTAATCCATTCCTGGAACTTGCGCAGGACGAGCTTGGGGGTGCTCAGGTTCTCGCCGCGTGGAAACAGGTTTTTCGCCAATTGTTGCGTGATGGTGCTGCCGCCACCTTTGTCACGTCCCGTAATCACTCCAAAAGCCACGCGAAACAAGGCTCGCGGGTCGATGCCCGAATGCTCCGTAAAGCGCTCGTCCTCGATGCTTATCAGTGCCTCTGGCATATAGTGCGACAATTCGCCATAACGCACGTTGGAGCGGTTTTCCACATAATAGGTGCCAAGCACCTTGCCGTCGGACGAGATGATTTCGGTGGCGAGATTGGTTTTGGGGTTTTCCAGTTCGTCGAAGGTCGGCATGGTTCCGAAAAGGCCTTTGGCGACGCAAAAGAAGAACAAAACGATAGAAACCAGCAGTCCTCCGAAGATGATCCAAAGGTTTCGGATGGCGTTTGATTTTGTCGCGACAGGCTTCTCTTTCTTTTTTTTATCAATCATATCTTATTGTCTTTCAATGAATAATCCCATATCGGAAATGCCTTTCAGCACGGGTTCGCGCATGGCTTGTTCGATTTCGAAATGGTAGGTGCCTTTCAGTGGGAAGCGCAGTCTTTCGTTGAGCGGCACGCGGAGGTCTCTCATGCTGCCGCTGCCTTTCCCTATCCAGCGGCCTTCGGGCGTGGCGAGCGTGCATTCTATGGTGTCGTGAGTCAGGTTGCCGTTGGGCATCCGTGTGTGCAGGAATACGAAGAGGTTGCTGTAGCGGTAGTTCTCCAAATGGCGGAACTCCAATCCGAAGACATAGCCGCTGACTGTGTCGTTGATGTCAACGTCGAATGCGAGGTGGTTATCCTGTGCCCATTCTGCCTCGGGGATGACAATGCGCTCGTTGAAGTCGGCATTGGAGCAGGAAACCAAAAACAAAAGTGCAACGATGAATGCTGAACGTTGAAAGCCGGATGTCACAAATCGACGCTTGTTCCGCATTCCACATACCGCATTCTTGCAGTCCCGCAGTCCCGTGTCCCGTAGTCTCGTGTCCATGTTCAGTCGCTCATCTTTTTGAGGTCGGCTTCGCCATAGCCCTCATTGGTGTTGGTGTGAGCCTCTACCGTGACGGCGAAGTCTTCCAGTTTCTCGGGTTTCTGTCCTTTCTTGTTCAAGGCGATGATTTCCCGCACCTTGTCAACGGGTATGGCCATGATGTTGTTCTTGTCGGAGGTGTAGGAATACCACATGATTCCCTTGAAGACGTCGTTTTTCTGGTGTACGGCATCACCGCTCTTGAAACGCAGCACGATGTTGGGGTCGGAGAAGGCTTTCAGGGCGTCAACGTAGGCCTCGTATTCATAGTTGAGGCAGCATTTCAGCTTGCCGCACTGCCCGGCTAGTTTTTGCGGGTTGGGCGAGAGCTGCTGCACGCGGGCCACGCCGGTGGTCACCGACTGGAAATTGCTTATCCATGAGGCGCAGCAAAGCTCGCGGCCGCATGAGCCCAAGCCGCCTAATTTGGCCGACTCCTGCCTTACGCCGATTTGGCGCATCTCGATGCGGATGTGAAACTCCTCGGCCAGTTTCTTGATCAGTTCGCGGAAATCGATGCGGCCATCGGCGGTGTAGTAAAAGATGGCCTTGGTCTTGTCGCCTTGGTATTCCACGTCGTTGAGCTTCATCTCCAGCCCGAGGCTTTCGGCGATGGTGCGGGTGCGGGCAAGCGTGCTTTGCTCCAGCTTGATGGCCGCCAACCATTTCTCCACATCGTTGGCACGGGCGCGGCGGTAAATCTTCTTCATCTCCTCGCGAGGCGTGCGGAAGCGTTTGCGCTTCATCTGTCGCTCCACAATCTCTCCCAAGAGCGTGACTATGCCGATGTCGTGCCCGATGGCGGCTTCAACGGCCACCATGTCGCCCACCTCCAGCTCAAGGTCCTCGGGGTAGGTGAAATAGTCCTTCCTGTCGTTCTTGAACCGCACTTCCGCAAGACGGATTTTGCTTTTCACCTCCTGGTTCTCATAATCCTTCATCCAGTCAAACTGATTGAGCTTGCAGCGGTTGCAACAGAGCATTTTTTGGCCCGATGTGTAGTCTTTTGGAAGCTTGCCTCCTCGGTTAAACACCTGTTCGTCAATGATGGCTTCTTCGATTTTATGTTGATTTTCAGTCATTTGTCTATTTCTTGTTTTAAAGTTGGTGTAACGTGCAAAATTACGAAAAAAAACAATACCTTTGTGGCCGATATTATCAACACGGAATGTTTCACTAAAAAACAACTACCATGAAAAAAGGATTAATCGTCATTTTAGCCATTGTTGCATTGTTCGTCGTATGGGGCGTTGGCATCTACAATGGCTTGGTCTCAAAGCAGGAAACCGTTGAAACTGCAGTCGGTAACGTGCAGACGGCCTACCAAAAACGCGCCGACCTTATCCCGAATCTCGTCGCCACGGTGAAGAACTATGCCGAGTATGAGGCCTCAACCTTGGAGGCTGTGGTGGCGGCTCGCGCCAAGGCCACTTCCACCACCTTGGACGCCAACAACTTGACCGAAGAGAACCTGAAAGCCTTCCAAGCCGCGCAAGACCAAATCTCAAGCGCCTTGTCGCGCCTGTTGGTCACGATCGAGAAATACCCCGACCTGAAAGCCAACCAGAACTTCCTTGACCTGCAGTCGCAACTGGAAGGTTGCGAAAACGGCATTGCCAATGCGAGACGCGAGTTCAACGAAAAGGCTAAGGAGTACAACACCTACCTCCGCAAGTTCCCCAACAACGTCATCGCAGGGATATTCGGTTTCGACAGGAAGCCTTACTTTGAGGCTTCGGAGGCCGCGCAGGACGCGCCTAACGTGGGAGATTTGTTCAATAAATGACAGGAGTTCGCATTCACTATCCATCGTTTCGCATGAAAATGAAAATTCACCTATTGTTATTGGCTTGTGCCTTGCCTTTCATGGCTTGCTCCAACAACCGGGGCAAGGCCGTCACACCCGAATCGGAGGTCGTCCAAGAGGATACCATTCCCAGAGCCGACGCCTCCATGTATGCCGTGATGCAGCAGCGCGAAAAATGTTTCGTCGTCATTTCGAAACAGGAACTGAAGCTTTATGTGTGCGAAGTGGTTGAAAACGACACGGTTCGTCTCGCTGAATACCCTGTCTGCCTGAGCCGGAACTTGGGCCAAAAGGAACGTGTTGGCGACTTGAAGACACCTGAATCCACATGGGAACAGCCATTCTCGGTCTCTCAGATTCAAGACGCATCGGGTTGGGTACACGACTTCGGCGATGGCCGAGGCTCGATTTTGGCTTACGGCAATTGGTTCATTCGCCTGAAAACACCGGGCTTTTCGGGCATCGGCATCCATGGCAGCACCAACAACGAAAGCTCCGTCCCCGGCCGGGCCAGCGAGGGTTGCATCCGCCTGCGCAATGCCGACCTCGACTTGTTGAAAGAGCAATATGCCTTCGAAGGCATGAAGGTGGTCATCAAGAGGGAGGACGAAGGGCTGAGAGCCTTTGAAAGGAAGTACTATTAGGAAAAGATGACGAAGAAAGCCCGTATCTCTGCGGGCTTTCTTCGTCATGGTAGTTGACGTGTGAATCACCTCATTCAACAACCAGTTTGCGGTAGCACGTCCCCTTGCCTTTGATGGTGATTCTCAGCGTGTAAACGCCAGGAACCATTGGGGCGACGATTCCCTTTAGAGACGCAGAATTTTGCGTCTCCACCACCATGCCAAGGGCATTGACGATTTCCACCTGAACCTCGCCGATTCCTTCAGCCGAAAGGCTGAGGCTGACGGCTTGGCCTTTCTCCACAGGGTTCGGGAAGACATGCAGGCTGTTGGCCCATTCATCCACGCCCATCGTGCCACGGAAACTGACAACGTATGGCTCGGCGAAGCTGCCCACGACAGCGTTGGTCTCGTATTGCAGGGACGCAAAATTTTGCGTCTCCACGACACCCGTCTCGGTGTCATAGAGGCCGAAATGCAGTTCGTCGGCCTCATCTCCCGCGATGGTCAGGAAGGCCATGTAGCGGTTCAGCGGCTCCACGTAGAGCAGTCTCGCGCTGCCACGGCACTCGCCGTTGGCAAAAGCGGCCAGCTCGTAGTTCTCGCCTTGAAGCTCATTGCCGTCCAATTCGATAACCGCCATCACGCTCATGTTGTCTGGATAAGCGTTCAGGTTGGGCTGCCAGTAGTTGTTCTCCGTGGTTTGGTTGGCTTTGAGGCCGGTTCTCGTGCCGTTGTTGGGATAAACGAGCGTTACCGCATCGCTGTTGTTCGACTTGAACATCAGGCCCATGCCGGGGTTGAGGATGCTTAATGAGCCATACCAGCCGAAGCCGTCCAAATACGACGCAAAGCCGTCGTTCTGCGACTTGATCATGTCATTGTTCTGCGGCGTGATGCTGGCCAAGGCATCCCCAACGCCCATGCTGACCGCAACGGGATAGCCGACCCACGTCCATCCTGAATACAACTCAATGGGATGCACTATAGGATTGGCGATAATGCCCGTCATCTCCCCCGTGCAAGCCTCGCTTGTCCTTATCAGGTAAGCGGATTCGTTGTTGATGGTCGTTAGCGAGCCATACCAGCCGAAGCCAGCAAGGTATGAAGTGTAGCCGGCGTTCTGCGACTTGACCATCATGCCGCTCGTGCCGAGACCGCTTTGCAATGCTTCCAAGCTGTTGTCGCCCAGCTCGATATAGCTGCTCCACCAGTTCCAGCCGCTGTTGAAGCTGGTGGTTTGAGCAACGTTGTCATCGATGAAGTTGATGGCAAACGGGTTGGCATTGCTGCCGTGAATCGCGTCAGTCTCGAAGGTCACGGTCGTCACGCATGTCTTGTCAACCTCCTCGCCAGTGGCGTGGTCGTAGAGGCGAAATGTGATTTCATCGGTGGAGTCACCGTCGCCATAGACGGTGAGGAACACGAGGTAGTGACCCAAATCGGCATAGTACTGGTCGGTGAGCCACTCGCGCCCACGGCACTCGTTGCCGCTGAACGCGCCGACCTCAAATAAGTTGGAGAATAACTCCTCACCGTTAATTTGCACAATGCCGATGATGGCCATGGTGCTTTCGTAAGCAAAGGGATTCGCAGCCCAATAATAGTCGTGGTCGAAGTTGGCCACAAGGCTACGGCTGCCCTCGACGGTGAAGCTATAACTGGCCTCCGTCGAGACCTCCACGCCGTTCTCCGTCCAATTGACGAAGTTGTAGTTGGCGTTGGATGTTGCGGTCAGCGTGACAGTCTCGCCGTAACCGTAAGCACCCGCACCGCTCACAGTGCCACCTAGGCTTGGGTTGGCCATGGCGAAGACATTGTAGGCGTTCACCGCATAGTGAGCCACGAAAGCTGAAGCTTCTGTCACGATGAATGAATAGGTGGCTTCGGTCGAGACGACCTCGCCGTTCTTGGTCCAGTTCACGAAGTGGTAACCTTCGTTGGCGATGGCGCTCAGGATGGCGGTCTCGAAGTGGTAGTACGTCCCACCACCCGTCGCAGTGCCGCCCACGCTTGGACTGGCCGTCGTGGTGATGGCGTAGCTGTTCAAACAGAAGTTGGCCACATAGCTCGCCGTCTCGGTCACGATGAAGCTGTATTCCACATCTACAGAAACTACGACTCCATTCCTCGTCCAATTCACGAAAGTGCAGCCCTCGTTGGCTGTGGCTGTCAGGGTGCAGGTCTCGCCGGGAGCGTAAGTCCCCGCGCCTGTCACCGTGCCGCTTTCGGAGGGATTAGCTTCGGCGGTGATATTGAAACTGCTCATCTCGAAGTGGGCCACGAAAGCTGAAGTTTCCGTTACGGTGAACGAATAGGCAGCCTCAGTCGAAACCTCCTCGCCGCCCTTCTTCCAGCACAAGAAAGTGCTGTACGGGTTGGGTGTGGCAATCAAAGTGCAAGTCTCACCGTGGTTGTAAGTGCCTGCGCCAGTCACTGTGCCACCTACCTCTGGGGAGGCTGAGGCGGTAATCTCATAGCTGTTCAGCTCAAAGTGGGCAACGAAAGTTGAAGATTCCGTCACGGTGAATGTATAGCTTGTGTCCGTGGAAACCACAACGCCGTCTTTTGTCCAGTTGGTGAAGGTGTAGCCCGTGTTGGCTGTAGCCGTAAGGGTGCAAGTGGCACCTTCGTTATATACTCCATCACCTGTTATTGTGCCACCCTCTGTTGGGTTTGCCGTAGCGGAAATGGTATATGTAGTTGCATTGAACAAGAAATTGGCTTCATAGGTTTTGTTGCTGTTGACAGTAATGGTATAATTGGGATCTGTTGACATGACGTTTCCGTTCCATGTCCAGTTGGCAAAGGTATAGCCTGTGTTGGGCGTGGCAGTAAGGGTGATGGTACGACCCTGCCGATAAGTTCCCGCTCCTGTCACCGTGCCGCCTTCCTCGGGGTTGGAATTAACGGTGATATTGTACATGTTACGAACCAAACGAACGCTATGCATACTATAAGTATAACCAGAACCAGAACTAATAGAGAAATCACTAAAATTAAAAACGGCGTTAGTAGAACACCAATAATAGCCACAACTACCCACATTGGATAAAACATATGAGCCACTACTACTTGTTCGATAATAACGACCTGCGGCAGGCAAGAAAACAGCACCGTGTTGCTCCAAAGTGTTCCATTGTGTTGCACTAATGGTATTGTCGCTGAAACTTGCCGTACTACTGTTCGTATTGTTCAATGAGTAGTAAGATTCGTCCCAATCATCAGGCAACAAAATCACACCATTGATATAATTCACACAAGCCTTGGCATAAAGAATGCCTGACGTGGTAACCCGAGAACGGAGCAAATAGTCCCATTCATTACTGGTCATAATTCTCCAGATATTACTTGTATTACCTCCATTCCTTATACGAGTGTTATTCCAACTACTATAAAAAGAAAAAAGATCCACCCAATATCCAGTTGCAGTATTATATTCTCCTACATAATCCCATTGATGGTCGGCGAAACGATATGTATCGTAAAGTCCGCCTTCCTGCAAATTGCCTTGTGAGAAAGCCACTTTGACAGTTCCACTCACAGAGAATAAACCATTCAATTGGCCTCCTTCAAGATCGGTGAAGTTGGCCACGAGAGTGCGGTCGCTCGTTACGGTGAATGAATAAGTGGCATTGGTGGAAACCTGTGTCCCGTTTTCGGTCCAATTGACAAAAGCGTAACCCTCATTGGCTGTGGCCGTCAAGGTGCATGGCTCATTTAAAGAATAGGTGTTGCTGCCAGTCACTATTCCAGTCCCGGCAGGAAAGGCTGTTGCGGCAATGGTGTATGTACGAATTTGGAATTGGGCAACAAGGTTGCGGTCGGCTGTCACCATGAAAGTGTAGTTGGCATCCGTGGACACTTGTATGTCGTTTTCCATCCAACAAACAAAATTATAAGACGAGTTTGGTGAAGCTGTCAAAGTGCAGGTCTGTCCCTGCTGATAGGTTCCGCCTCCTGTCACCGTTCCACCGCTAGGTGGATTGGCTGACACGTTAATGGTGTAGTTTTGCTGGGGTATCGCAAAATTGGCCACTAATGTTCTGTTAGTCGATACGGTAAACGAATAAGTCGCATCTATTGAAACAATTTCCCCATTCTCCATCCAATTAACAAAATTGTAGCCTGCATTGGCCGTGGCCGTCAAGACGCAAGTTGAGCCATAGTCATAGGTGCCCGAGCCAGTCACTGTGCCACCAGCAGTCGGATTGGCCGTAGCGGTAATGCTCAAGTTGGATGTGAACACGAACAGATAAGGGTTACCAGGATTGCCCAACATGGCATTGGTGACAAAGGTAGTGGTCGTCTGGCAGATGGCACCCCATTCTTGTCCAGTCGCATGGTCATACACTTTATAGGTAATGATGTCGTTATCATTCCCATGGACTGTCAAGAAAGCCAGCCAATAACTGCCAGAGTATTGCTCTATCTTTTTGCTACCACGGCACTCGTTGCCACAGAAAGCACCTATCTCTAACTGATCTGAGAGTTGCGTGACCCCATTCAATTGGGGAACACCGATAATTTGCATGCTGTTTGCATACTGATGCGGATCGAAAGTGTAATGTAGTTCACCGCTTCTTCCTTCAGGAGTGAAAGCACTTGCATGAAGTGCGAGTGCCATCAACAATGTGAAAAACAAAAATCTTGTTGTTTTCATAGTGTTTTAGTTTAAGTTATTATTATGTTGTTTATTATTATATTATTTCACAACCAGTTTGTGTATTAGGCGTTCTTTTCCATCGACAGTGATGTGGATTATGTAGATTCCCGGGACATTAGGCGCCACGATGGCAGAAGGCATCTTGTCGAAGGTTTGGACGGCAACGGTAGCACCAAGTGCATTGATGATTTCAATCTTCATCGGAGTTTGTATGCTCGCCGTATAACCTATGCTAAAACATTGGCCATGTTCTACAGGGTTTGGATAAGCATATACGTCGTTTTCGTATTCATCAACGCCATTCATACCACGGAAATGGAGCACCAATGGCATGTCCAGGTTACCAATGATGGCATCAACCTCGAACGGCAATGTTTCCTCGGCAAAGAGACATGTTTCACCCGTATTGGAATCGCGAAGCCCAAAACGCAAATCGACATCCTCCTCTCCTGCTATGGCGAGGAAAGCAACATATCGGTCAATTGGTTCAACCAAACTCATTCTGATGCAGCCTCGACAAATACCATTGCCATCAAAAGCCGCCAGTTCATAGTGGTCGGCTTGTAGTTCGCTACCGTTCAACTCAACAACAGCCATGATCGTCATATTGTTGGGATAGGCATGAATGTCAGGCACCCATGGACTATCCTCTATAATTGGATTTGCGAGAGGAACCCCGTCCCTGCTTCCATTGGGGAAGGTGAAGGAGACACCCTGCGAGTTGTTGGATTGGTACATGAGTCCCATTCCAGGCGTAAGAGTATTGAGTGATCCGATCCAACCAGAATAGTAAACGGAGAAGAGATCCAAGGACTTCAGAATGTCACCTTCTGAAGGTGAGAGGTCGGTAAGAGCGTCATCTATGCTCATGGAAACGGTTACTGGATAGCCTATCCAAGTCCAGCCGTTGTCAAGTGTAATGGGGGCTGCACTCGGGTTGGTGGCAGGACCGATGAGGTTAACAGAGCAGCTGGAGTTGACATTAACCATGTAAGTTGACATATTATCAATGCTGTTGAGAGATCCCATCCATAGACCTTCATAGTTGATGATGAAGTCGTTTTGTGACTTGATTATAGAACCGTTGTTGCCAAGTCCCTGCTCAAGAAGGCTGAGACCGTCAAGACCATTGAGGTCAATATTACAAGAGAACCAATTCCAGCCTTCGGCAAAATCCAGATATTGAATAGTGGAAGAGGCATCAATGAAGTTGGCCACGAAGGAAGCATCTTCCGAGACTGTAAAGGTATAGCTTGCACTCGTAGAGACCACTTGTCCATCTCGAGTCCAATTCGCGAAATTGTAGCCCTCATTAGGCATAGCTGTTAGAGTACAGGATGTACCAGTAAAGTATGAACCTGTCCCACTTACCGTGCCACCTTCAACTGGATTGGAAGAAGCATTGATATCAAAGAAATAACTTGGAACAGAGCAGACGAGACGAACAGAG
Organism: Bacteroidales bacterium; assembly: GCA_017439405.1. Lineage (GTDB taxonomy): Bacteria > Bacteroidota > Bacteroidia > Bacteroidales > F082 > Limimorpha. The sequence goes on along the minus strand of JAFSJF010000113.1, from coordinate 37,456 downwards.
CAACCTGTGTCACGAGAAATGCTTGCAGAATGGTTGACGAATGCTTGTCCCATCCATTCACAAACCCCTATGACGAATGCACAATATTGATTGGATGTGGTTGATGATGTCCAATAAAATCCATTTACATCAGTGGAACCTTCACCAATACTTGTTCCATGACGCTCTAAAGTAACTGGCAGGAATACGGCACCTGCATTTTGCAAGACGGACCATTGTGAGGCACTAATCACATTGTTGCTGAAAAAATTTGAACTTCCAGTAGGATTAGGATTGTTCAAATGATAAGTGCTTTCGCTCCAATCGTCGGGGAGAAGTATCACACCCCTCACATTGTTCACACGAGCTAAAGCATAACGTATTCCTGAAGGAGTATTGCGTGTAAAGAGAACATAATCCCATTCTTCTTTGGTCATTGTTCGCCATTGGCCAGTGGTATTACTAATCGTGTTGTGCACACCCCAATCGGAATGGGCATAGGATTCTGTTAGATTGTATATGCCAGGAGGACCATACTGGCTAGCTATGTCAATATTATGCTCACTAGATGCTACATCCCAAGGTCTGTAATAAGTATTGCCGCAATCCCAGCCACTTGTTCCCCAGCCAAATAAATCACGGGTAGTGGTTTGAGAACTATTGCCTTGACTTGTTCCTACTATAGTCCACTGGTTAGATGCAAATCTCCAAGTTTGCGAACTCCCCACATACTGAAGGTTGCCTTGGGAGAACCAAACCTGCTGGTTATCACTCACAGAGAAAATGCCTTGTATGGCTCCCGTAGGAGCTGTAGGTAGTTCATAAAAATGTGCTACTAACGCACTATTGTTCGTAACTATAAAAGAATAACTTACATCCGTAGACACTATACTGTCGTTTTCTGTCCAATTCAAAAAGCTATAGCCATTGGCGGGAGAAGCCACCACGGTGCATGTTTGTCCAGAGCAATAATTGCCTCCTCCTGAAACAGTGCCAGCCATTGTTGGATCAGCAGTGGTTGTGACCGTATAATAACTATTGGTTTCCGCAAAATTGGCGGTATAAACACCCACCTCTGTTACAACGAAGTTATAGGTCGACGTTGTTGATACGACAACGCCGTCTTTTGACCAGTTGACAAAAGTGTAACCCTCATTAGCCATTGCCGTTAAGGTACAAGTATCGCCTTCCTGATAAGATCCGCCGCCGCTTACTGTGCCGCCGTTGGCTGGGTTAGACGAAGTTGCAATGGTATAATTATGCACTATGTACTCCGAAACAGGTCTGATAATTAAACCTTTACATTTTGTCATATTACCAATACTACTATTAACTTGTATTACACCAGTATATGCCTCATCCTCATATAGTTGGTGTCTTGTAGATGACCAAATATATGCTCTAGTAGAACTTGAAGTGGTGCCACTGGCACTTTTATAACCTGAAGCGGGAAAGATTATGCTCTGCCCATTAGGCCCTGTGACCCTAAAGCAATCATTCCCTCCCTCGACAACACTTTCAAACTGGCAATTATTAATCAGCTCCTGAATTTCGTTTTTTGTAGGCATACGCCACAATTCACTCCACATTGCCCTTGCCGCATCATATATAGAACCACTAATATCAGGAACTAAAATATCAATCTCATTGTCTTCAACATATCCATCGCCATTAAGATCAGTCCAATAATCGTAAGTCGCCCAAACGAAGAATCCACTGTTTTCAGGATGTGTTTCTCCATTTTGAAAATAGTATCCAATACTTTCAGGAGCATCAGCACCAATATTACAAGTAGCCCACTTAACACTTAAGCCAAGGTCAACGTATTCATGACCTGAAATAATACCTGTATATGATACAATAGTATCAACACCAAGTTGAGGCAGCGCGACCCAACTGATTGCCAATTCGGCATTTTCAATTTTGAAAACCGCTAAGGTTGTTTGGTTCTCATTCATGTAAACACTAAACTCATTTTGTGTTTCCATAAAATAGTATCCTTCAAGGAGATCTGAAGCTAACTGTTCATAACCACTAACTCCAGACGACACCAGTAATGACGTACAATAAAGAGAATCTGACTCAAAAAGATACATCATCAGCGTATCACGACTATGAGATGTCGCGGCAAAAGCAACAACTGTATCCGTATTATCAATAATATCATATGTGCTTCCAATAGAAATCACCTCATTTTGCGTTATTCCCCAATTAGTACTCCACTCTATGGGGATGTTTTCACGTGTTTTCGCGTTTTGACTGTTTTGTCCATTGTCTAAAGTGGTATTTCTGTTTAAATACTGTCTAATTCTATACAGAGCATTCACTCCTGTAGAGCATGCTTCTTGTATCGACTCTTCATCAACCACATTGATTACCCTGATAATACAATGTGCTTCAAGATTATTAGTGGTTCGAACTGTAATGTTTGCTGTTCCTATCTGTAGACCTGTTACTTCACCTTGGCTAACAAATGCCACCGAAGCATCATCGGTAAACCAAGTAAAAGTGGTGTTCGCATTGGGAGGGGAAACAACAGGAGTTAAAGTGATAGTTTCTCCAAGACCTACCGTCTGTATTTCTGGCAACGAAACAGATACTGGTTCTTCGGGATCAACGACCGTAACAACACAAGAAGCGGAAAGATTATTGTCAGTTGTTACCGTTACAGTCGCTGTTCCGACTTCAGCCGCATAGACGGTGCCGTCCCCAGAAATGCCAACCCCATTCATTGTTGGATTGACACTCCACCAAAAGGTAGTTGTAGCATTAACTGGTGTTAATTGAGGAACAAGCTGGTAAATACTTCCTACCGTCAAATTCAGAGTTGCAGGAAGAGAAACTGAAGTTGGATTAATAACATTGCATACAATATAGTATTCATGATAATGGGTAATATGTTCCTCGTGCCCAGAATAAGGCCCCCAGTAAGTCTGTACATAAACAAGTTGCACGGTAGCTGTTCCCGAGAATGCCGAAATAACTCTTATCGTTGCGCCCACATCATCCATACTTTCAAACTGAATACTTGGACTAGGACACGCCCAAACTGTATGTGAAACATATCCAGGGTATACGTCAGGAACCGCTAGATATTGTGTTCCACCAACAGGAACACTATAGGTTTGTGACAATAGAAAAAGTGGACAAAACATCAATATGGCAATTATTATCTTTTCTTTGACCATAATATCCATCATCATTGTCTTCCTTGTGACTTCTTTGATAGAGTCTTTTTTGGCTTGAGTTTCGATATTTTTGGTATTTTGCATGTTTTATTTTGCCAAGGTTATTACCCATTTTGGCTCATCGGGGTTTGATAGCGACTATATATATCACAATAATTCTGTTGGTTAAACCTATACTCCTACAAAGAAGCGAATTGTGCGGATTCACCTTCGAGGAACAAAGCGAAGAATGCGCTTTCTCTGGCCAAGACTATTTGCCTTGGCGAGGGCAAAAATACGAAGAAAATGGTTTTGGCAAGGAAAAAATGTTTTTTTGGTTTTTTGGGGGAAGCAAATCTTTCGCAAATCTAACACAAATCCTTATTTGTTTCAGATTTGTCCAGATTTGTTTCCGAGAAAAAAGGGAAGCAAATCGAAAGCAAATCTTGATTTGTATCAGATTTGTCCAGATTTGTTTCCGAGAAAAAAGGGGAAGCAAATCGAAAGCAAATCTTGATTTGTATCAGATTTGTCCAGATTTGTTTCCGAGAAAAAAGGGAAGCAAATCGAAAGCAAATCGAAAGCAAATCTTGATTTGTATCAGATTTGTCCAGATTTGTTTCCGAGAAAAAGGGAAGCAAATCGAAAGCAAATCATCATTTGTATCAGATTTGTCCAGATTTGTTTCCGAGAAAAAAAGGGAAGCAAATCGAAAGCAAATCTTGATTTGTTTCAGATAGGTCCAGATTTGTTTCCAAGAAACGAGCCATATTGAAACAGAAGTGCAGCCCCCATCGGGAGCCGTACTTCATGTGTTCGCCGTCTTTTTAGAGGCTTATCTGCTGCCTCGGCCTGAGTTGCTGCCGCTGCGGCTGTTCGTGTTGGATTCTCTTGAGTTGCTGCTGTTTCCTGTTCTACCGCTGTTGGAGCCAGAGGTGGCAGAGCCTGTCGAGGTGCCGTTGTTGCTCGGGCGGCTGACGTTGCTGCTGTTTCCCGTTCTACCGCTGTTGGAGCCAGAGGTGGCAGAGCCTGTCGAGGCGCCGTTGTTGCTCGGGCGGCTGATGTTGCTGCTGTTTCCCGTTCTACCGCTGTTGGAGCCAGAGGTGGCAGAGCCTGTCGAGGTGCCGTTGTTGCTCGGGCGGCTGACGTTGCTGCTGTTTCCTGTTCTACCGCTGTTGAAGCCAGAAGTGGCAGAGCCTGTCGAGGTGCCGTTGTTGCTCGGGCGGCTGACGTTGCTGCTGTTTCCTGTTCTACCACTGTTGGAGCCAGAAGTGGCAGAGCCTGTCGAGGTGCCGTTGCTGCCATTGCTGGCGTTGGCATTGCCGTGGCTCATGCTGCCTCCGTTCACTTTAGGCCTGACGGTGGCGTGAGGCGTTTCGCCATTGCCGCCTGTGTTCGGCGTAGGCGGATTGTCATTGTTCCAGCCAGGATACCCTCCATTGTTGTAATGGTAGTTATAGGTGTGGTGCATAGGGTTCATCGGGGGAGGAGGCGTATTGGCGAAGCCGGGACCGGGAGGCGGAGGCATAGGCGGACGATAGCCGTCGTAGTAGTAACGATAGTCGCCTGGGCGCTGGTAGTATCGCGGACGAGGTGGCACGTTGATGACAACCCAGTGCTCGGTGCGCGGACCGTTCCAATAGAAGCTGAGCGGCTCGAAGTATTCGAAGGTGGTGAAGCTGTACAGCTCGTCGCCAAGCTCATAGTAAGGCATGATGGTGTATGTCCATGAAGGGTTGGGGCGATAGGCCGGAATGTCGATGGCCACTCTCTTGATGCGACCGGGACACACCTTCACGTACTTCTCGGCGTAGCAATAGCCGTTGTCGGGGCTGAGGAAAAGGCAGATGTCGCCTCTGTAAGTATAGTCGCCGATGTTCTGCACGTCGTAATAGACGGTGATCGAGTTGTAGTTGTAAACCAGCACGGGCTGCGACACCAAGGCGAGTTCGGGCGGATAGCCGGCTGCTTTTGCTGCGATGAATCCCATTGCCAACAGGACGCTCATCAGGATGTTCTTGGCTTTCATGTTGCTTTTGTTTTTAGAGGGTTTGACTTCCGTTTTGGTCGTTTTACTCTCTTATTACCAAAACCGTGCCAAAAACTACAGCTCTGTCACGCGGTGTGTGCTACCGTAATCCAAGTCGGGATGTTGCGACAAGAACTCCATCATCATGTCGTTTGAGGTGCGGAAGGTGCTGGTGCCCGGGTCTTCATGTTCATAGTCGAACACGCTCGACATGTAGCTGTTCATCACGATGTTGTACTTGGCCTTCATGTCCATGGGCTTGCCGTCCTCCAAGGTCACCTCTATGTCAGTCATCTTGCCGTCGTCGTCCACCTTATATTTGTAGGAGCAGCCGGAGCAATAGATCGGGCCGCCGTCGGTGACGAAGCAACTCTTCATCAGGCGGATGATTTCTTCGCCTGTGAGCGTGTATTGGACGATTTCGTTGTCGAACGGATCCAGGGCAAAGATGTCCTTGATGGTCACGGGGCGTACCGAGAGCGTGTCGAAACGCACGCCGCCCGGGTTCTGGAAGCCCATCTCGACACCTGTGGTGTGGCGGATGGCATCGGTCATCAGGCAGCCGAGCGACTCGTAGCTCTCCACGGGGGTGAGGTTGTTGGCCACCACTGTGCTGAAATAGGGGTCGCTGTTGTATTCCTTCACCATGGCCTTCACTTTCTCGTTCTTCTTCTGGAAATCCTTGATGGAGAGAAGTTCCGATTGCACATCGACGATTTTGCCGTCATGGAAGGTGAAGGTGCTAAGAGTCACGAACTTGACCTTCGACTCGGCCTGAGTGACCAGCACGCCGTTCACCATCTGCTTGCCGTCTTCGCCCACGCGGGTGTGGCTATGTCCGCCGAAGATGGCCGCGACTTGCGGGAATCTCTCCGCCACTTCGCGGTCTTCCTCATAGCCGAGGTGGGTGAGCAGGAAGATGGCATTGCAGTCGCTCAGCTCGTCAAGGTATTGGGGCAGCACTTCCTCGAAAGGCACGAAATGCGAGCCATTGGAATGTTTGGGGTGGAAGTCGGGCAAGCCGTTCTCGCCCAATTGGATACCTCCTATCACGCCGATTTTCAATCCGTTGCGCTCGAAGATGGCGTAAGGATGCACATTGGTCATTTGCAGCGTGTCGTCAAAGGTGACGTTGGCGCACACAAAGGGGAATTTGGCCCACGATAGAACGTTGCGCAGGGCGATGGGACCGCCGTCCCATTCGTGGTTGCCGAAGGTCGAGAGGTCGAAGCCGACAGCGTTCATTAGCATGTACATGGGCTTGGCCGGCTCGGCGTAACGGTCGTTGATGGGGTTGCCCGAGCGGTTGTCGCCCGCGCTAAACAGGAGTAGGTCGGGATGCACGGCACGAAGGCTGTCAATCAAAGCGGCCATCTGTGGGAAGTTGTCGATGTTGGCGTGCATGTCGTTGGTCGAAACGATGTAAATCTTCTGTTCCTTGGGGCCGCAAGCCGAAAGGAAAAGGGCGGCGACGAAGGCCGCCAGCAAGAATTTGGAGGTTTTCTTCATGGCTCAGAACTTTACATAAATCTTGGAATTGGCACGCAGCGAGCCATCAAGGTCGATGATGTTGCCGTAGACATCTCTCACATCGATGCCGTTCAGGTTCAAGGTCAGGTTGTTGGCACGGCAATAGGCCAGCACCACTGATTTCACCTTCGCGCCGTAATACGTGCGCACTTCGGTGTCGTTTACGAATGCTTTCATATTGATTGTTGATTGTTGATTTGTTGAATCGTTGTTGGCTCTGTAGGTGGCTGTCCCATTGTGGCAGCCGCCGTTAATGGAGGCAAAATTACGGTATTTTTGAAAAAAATGAATTATTTTGCTGTTTTTTCGCTAATTTTGCGGCATTGTTAACACTTAAAACCTTGAAACTATGAAAATGGATGGCAGAAGGACAAGTGCCAATGTCGAAGACCGTCGCGGCAAAGGCGCAGCGGTTACCGCAGGGGGCATTGGCCTTGGAGGAATTATCATTTATCTGATTGTCAGCTTGATGGGCGGCGATGCCAGTGCCGTCATGGAACAAATGTCGCAAGGCACGGGCAGCGCAACCACCGAGGAATACGTTCCCACGGCGCAAGAAAAGGAGTTCGAATTGTTTGCCTCGCAAATCTTGGCCTCGACGGAAGATGTGTGGATGGCTGTGTTTAAGCAACACGGTGCCACCTATCGTGCTCCCAAGATGGTGATTTTCAAAGGTTCTGTGGCCAGTGGCTGCGGTAACGCGACTTCGGCGACAGGTCCGTTCTATTGCTCGGCAGACGAAAAACTCTATCTCGACCTTGACTTTTTCAACGAGATGCAGCAGTCGATGGGCATCAAGGGCGACTTTGCATGCGCCTACGTCATAGCGCACGAGGTGGGACACCATATCCAGAACCTGTTGGGTACTCTTGGCGAGGCGCACCAGCAGATGGCTCGCATGGACAAGACCGAGTCCAACAAGATGAGCGTTCGCATCGAGTTGCAAGCCGACTACTACGCCGGCGTTTGGGGCCATCACGAGAACAAGATGTTCGGATCGCTCGAAGACGGCGACCTGGAGGAGGCCATCAACGCAGCAAAGAAGATTGGCGATGACTATCTCCAAAAGCAAGCCGGCTATCGCGACGTGAAGTCGGATCTCTTTACCCACGGCACCTCAGTGCAACGTATGCGTTGGCTCAAGAAAGGCCTGCAAACGGGCGACCTCAGCCAAGGCGACACCTTCTCGCCAAGCTATGCCTCATTGTAAAATGGCCTTGATGGTCTTGAAAAGGGTTCCAACGGCGCAGACGCGTCATCTCAGTTTTGTTTTTATCGGGTCGTTTCGACCAAAAACCGGTATTATTTCTTGAGGGTAATCCTAAACGTCGTTCCTTCACCAACGATGGACGACTTGACGAAAATCTTGCCCTTGTGGTAATCCTCTATGATGCGCTTGGCGAGCGACAGGCCGAGGCCCCAGCCGCGTTTCTTGCTCGTGAAGCCTGGGTTGAACACCTGCTTGATTTGCGACTTCGGGATGCCCTTGCCTGTGTCGCTCAGGTCGATGTGGATGTGGTCGCCGTCGTCGATGAGGTCGAGGGTGATTTTGCCCTTGTCGCCCATCGCGTCGATGGCGTTCTTGGTCAGGTTCTCCAAAACCCAGCGGAACAGCGAGGGAATCAGCGGCATGGTTAGCTCGCCCTTGGGCAGGTTGATTTCGAACTCGAACTTCTTGGAGAATCGTTTTTGCAAGTAGTCCATCGTGTCGCGGATGAGGAAGTTGACATCGGTGGGCTCTAGCATGGGCACGGAGCCGATTTTCGAGAAACGGTCGGTGACGATTTGCAACCTTTCGATGTCTTTTTCCATCTCGTGTGTGCCTACGAAAGGCTCTTCCTGCATTTTCAGCAGTTCAATCCAGCCCATCAGCGAAGACAGTGGCGTGCCGAGTTGGTGGGCGGTTTCCTTGGCCATGCCTGCCCACACTTGGTTTTGCTCCGACCTGCGTGCGTAGCTGAACAGCAGGTAGGCTATGAGGATGAACAAGGCGGCTACAAAGAACTGGATCATAGGGTAATAGCGCATTTGCTCCACGAGGTCGGAGGTGCGATAGAAGATGGTAGCCTTGCCCGTGTTCATAAACTCGATTTGCAGCGGGTCGTTTTCGTCGGCCATGATTTCCAACTGCCGACGGACGAAACCGGTGTCTTGCATCTGGATTGAGTCGAGGTTGCCGAAGCCGAGAATCTGGCTATGGTCTTCGTTGGTGATGATGACAGGCGCGCCCACCGAGTTGAGCGTGATTTCCTCCATGAAGCGGTCGATCATACCTTCCAAGACGGCCTTCAACTCGGTGTAGTTCAGCGACTCGTTGTAATAAAGCCATTGCACGATGCCGTAGCCTGGGTCGATTTTGATGGGCGGGAACTTGGAATAGGCTTGCTTCATCTCTTCGTCGAAAGTGGTCTTTCCTTCCTGTTCGGGTGGGAGGTTGTTTGACGACATGATGCTGCCTTCCTCGTCGGTGAGCACTAACGGGATGCTGATGTTGTTTTGGATGATGGCCAGATAGATCGCGGTGTTCTCGTTGCTTGAGATGTCGATGATACGGCGGTAGGCGTTGGCCAAGAGTTCCACGCGCAATTGCTCTTGCTCGCTCACTTTGTTGAAGAAATCCTCCGTGGAGTTCATCATAAGGGCTTGTTGCTCCATGGCGGCGGCCCACATCTTTACTTGCCGCGTTTCCTGCTCTGCGATGGACTTCACGAGGCGGTTGGTGTACCATAGCGAAGCCGCGATGAGCAGTAGGGCGATAACGGCTAAAGCCCATTTCCAACGTTTCTTGTTCGTATAGAAGTTCGTTTTCACGCTATTACAACGGAATTGTTTCCGGATTATTTTGGGTTCGGTCGGTTTTGCAATCCGACCGTGTCGGAAAGGGGTTTTGCGATCCCCTCAAAGTCGAATCCTTTTCCTCATTCTCCCCACAGGAATCCCCAGTTGCTCGCGATACTTCGCCACGGTGCGCCGAGCGATGGGGTAGCCCTTGTCTTTCAGTACGTACATCAGTTGCTCGTCGGTCATGGGGTTGGCCTTGTCTTCGTTGTCCACGCTGTCCTTCAGGATTTTCTTGATTTCGCGGGTCGAGACCTCCTCGCCCTCGTCGTTGGTGATGCCTTCGCTGAAGAAGAATTTCAGTTGGAAGGTGCCGTAGGGTGTCTGCACATATTTGCTGTTGGCCACGCGCGAAACGGTGGAGATGTCCAACCCGATCTTGTCGGCCACGTCCTTGAGGATCATGGGCTTGAGCTTGGTTTCGTCGCCGGTCAGAAAGTAGTCTTCCTGCAAGTCGACGATGGCTTTCATGGTGGTGTAGAGCGTGTTTTGCCGCTGGCTGATGGCATCGATGAACCACTTGGCGGCATCGATTTTCTGCTTGACGAATTGTGCGGCTTCCTGCATGTTGCGCGTTTCCTTGCTGCGACTGAACTCGTCGAGCATTTTGAGGTATTGCTTGCTGACGTGCAGCTCAGGCACATTGCGGCCGTCCAACGAGAGTTCCACTTTTCCGTCCCTGACGGTGACGAAGAAGTCGGGCGTGATGTAATGGATGTTTTTTGTGCTCGCGATGGAGGCATCGGCAGGCTTCGGATTGAGCTTCAGGATGGCGTCCAAGGCGGGTTTCAGCTCGCGGTTGCTCACATCCATTTTCTTGGCGATTCTGTCATAATGCTTTTTCGTAAACTCCTCGAAATAGTCCTTGATGATGTCCATGCTCAGCTTGTAGTCCGTGTATGGGCTTTGGTTTTCCTCCTGCATCCTTTGCAGTTGGATGAGTAGGCATTCTTGTAGGTTTCGGGCTGCAATTCCTGGAGGGTCAAGGTGTTGGACGATGTGCAGCACGGTTTCCACTTCCTGCTCGGTGGTCGAAAGGTTCATGGTGAAAAGCAGGTCGTCAACGATGTTCGGCACAGGTCGGTTGAGGTAGCCGTTGTCATCAAGGTTGCCGATGATGTACTCCCCGATGAGGAGTTGTTCGTCCGTGAGGTCGTGGTAGGCAAGTTGTTGGTTCAGGTAGTCTTGGAAGGTCTCCTCATTGACCACAGGGGTCTCGTATGCATCGTCGTCGCTACTATAATTGTTGGCTTGCAGTTTGTAGGAGTAGTCGTCCAACTCTTCGTCGGGAAGGTAGTCGTTGATGTCGAATTCATCGTCCTTGCTGAAATCCACATCTTCATCGTTGTAGTCGTCGTTCTCGCCGTTGTCAGGCTCGTCAACGGTTGGCTCGTTGTCGTCGTAGTCGTTCTCATGGCTGTCTTCAAGGGCGGGGTTGGCCTCCATCTCCTCCTTGATGCGCTGTTCGAGTTCGATTAATGGCAGTTGCAACAGCTTCATCAGCTGGATTTGCTGCGGCGAAAGCTTCAGTTCCTGCCGCTGGGTTTGAGTCAATCGTTGGTTAGGCATCTCTATTTGAATTATGAATTATGAATGATGAATGCGGAATAACGCGAAGCGATTATGGGCTTTGCCCCTATTCCGCATTCATAATTCTGCATTCCGCATTAATATAAGCAGTTCTTAGGTGTGCGCGGGAACGGAATCACGTCACGGATGTTGGTCATGCCAGTGATGAAGAGCAGCAGGCGCTCGAAGCCGAGGCCGTAGCCCGAATGTGGCACCGAACCGAAGCGACGGCTGTCGAGATACCAGTTCATGGATTCTTCAGGGATGCCTACTTCATGCATACGGTCGAGGAGCTTGTTGAGGTCGGTCTCTCTTTCGGAACCTCCGATGATTTCGCCGATGCCAGGGAAGAGCACGTCCATGGCGCGGACGGTCTTGCCGTCATCGTTCTGCTTCATGTAGAAGGCCTTGATTTCCTTGGGATAGTCTGTCAGGATGACGGGCTTCTTGAAGTGCTTCTCGACGAGGTAGCGCTCGTGCTCCGACTGGAGGTCAACGCCCCATCCATCAACGGGATACTGGAACTTGCCTTTCTTGTTGTAATTGGAGTTGCGCAGGATGTCGATGGCCTCGGTGTAGGTCAGGCGCACGAACTCATGCTCGAGCACGAAATGCAGCTTGCTGATGAGTTCCATCGACTTCTCTTCCTCTTTCTTGCCCTTTTCCTCGTCTTGAAGGCGCTTGCTGAGGAACTGGAGGTCGTCCATGTTGTTGTCCAAAGCGTACTGGATCAAGTATTTCAGCATCTCTTCGGCGAGATCCATGTTGTCGGTGATGTCGTAGAAGGCCATCTCAGGCTCGATCATCCAGAATTCGGCCAAATGGCGCGTGGTGTTGGAGTTCTCGGCGCGGAAAGTGGGGCCGAAGGTGTAGATCTTGCCCAAAGCCGTGGCCGCCAACTCGCCTTCCAGCTGTCCCGAAACGGTGAGGTTGGTCGACTTGCCGAAGAAGTCCTGCTTGTAGTCGATGTTGCCTTGCTCGTCGCGAGGCGGGTTGTTCAAGTCCAAGGTGGTCACTTGGAACATCTCGCCAGCGCCCTCGGCATCCGATGCGGTGATGAGCGGCGTGTGGATGTTGTAGAAGCCTCTCTCGGTGAAGAACTTGTGGATGGCGAACACCATGGCGTGGCGCAGACGCATCACGGCGCCGAAGGTGTTGGTGCGGAAGCGCAGGTGGGCGATGTCGCGCAGGAACTCTAATGAATGTTTCTTGGGTTGCAGTGGGTATTCGTCGGGGTTGGCCGGACCGAACAGCCCGATTTCCTTCACGCTCAGTTCAACGGCTTGGCCGCTACCCATCGAGGCCACCAAAACGCCTTTCGCCCACAGCGACGCACCGGCGTGCATCAAGGCCAGGTTTTCTTCGGGGATGACGTTCAGGTCGATGACCAGTTGCAGGTTGTTGATGGTGGAGCCGTCGTTGAGGGCGATGAAGGCCACGTTTTTGCTGCCGCGCTTGTTGCGCACCCAGCCCATCACGGTAATCTCATTGTCAGACGCTTGCATCTGCAAGGCTTGCTTGATTTCTACTCTTTTCATTTATGTTTGTTTTCTAATATGCGTGAATATTGTCCCGCAGTCCCGCGTCTCGCAGTCCCGCGTCATTTATGGTGCAAAGAAACGAAAAAAAACGCAATCATTAAACGAAAAAGATGTATATTTGCAGGTCAATTGATATAAATATGAAAGCGCAAGTGTATCCCTCAAATTCGGCACAAATGCCATTTGAAGCCAAGCGAGCAATGAATAAATCTCATGTAATAGACTCAATCCCAGAAGGATATGTTTCCTTTGAGACTTTTGCTGAGGTTTTTGACAGGAAGTTAAGGGAGCAATATGCAAAGTTATGAGTTAATCGTCAGCCTTGTAGCTTTGAACGATTTGGATAATGTTGTTGCATACATTGCGTCCATATATCGATTGGAATCAGGATTGAAGTATAAGGAAAGGATAATCAAGCAAGTCAAACGTTTGACTTATTGTGCTGATTGTTTTCCGATAAGTAGGATGAAAGTTGTACAGAGCATTCATCCTGAAGCCAGACGGATGCTTGTCATGAATAAAAAATGGTGCGTAATCTATCATATTTCAAATGGTTATGTGATGATTGACAGGTTTGTTCCTTCAAAATATGTTTATTGATATGTCATTGAATATGATACTGAAACAATGGACACCGTCCGACAAGGCAGCGCTAATAGCTTTGTGCAATGCCGTTGATAGAACCTATTTGTCTGCCCGTTTGCCAAAACCATATACTGATGTAGATGCCGATTGGTGGTTGGGAATGGTTAGGTTGAATGATGGGAAGAACGGGATTTTCCGTGCTATTGTAGTGGATGGACAAATCGTCGGGAGCATATCGGTCGAACGCAATGCTGAAAACAATACCGAGGGCGAAATTGGATATATGTTGCTCACCGAGTATTGGTCAAAAGGCATTGCAACGGAGGCGGTTACACGGATTTGTAGGATGGCGTTTTGTGAATTGTCGATGGATACGATTGTGGCCAAAGTATATAAAGCCAATGCGGCATCACTCCGCGTTTTGGAGAAAAACGGTTTCGTCGAGGGAAGCCCTGTAGGGGCGCAGGATATTAAGCAGGTGGTGAAGCGAAGCGAAACCCCTGCTTTCACACAAAGCGATATCCCCCTCATTCTCGCCGGCCCCTGCAGCGTGGAAAGCGAAGCCCAAATCCTCGCCACGGCGCAAGCCTTGGCCAAAATCCCGCAGGTGACGATGCTGCGAGGCGGCATCTGGAAACCGCGCACCCGCCCCGATGCCTTCGAGGGCAGGGGAGAGGAAGGCTTGAAGTGGCTTCGTGAGGCGAAAAAGGAAACGGGATTGCCCACCGCCACCGAGGTGGCCACCCCCACCCATGTCGAGTTGGCCCTGAAATACGGTGTCGATGCCCTATGGATTGGCGCCCGCACGGTGGTCAATCCGTTCTCGGTGCAGCAGTTGGCCGATGCGCTGAAGGGCAACGACATCCCTGTGTACATCAAGAATCCCGTCTCGCCCGACTTGAACCTCTGGCTTGGCGCTTTCGAGCGGTTCCAGAAGGATGGCATCACGCAGTTGGCGGCCATCCATCGCGGGTTTTCGTATTACAAGGAGTCGCCTTACCGCAATTTTCCCATGTGGGAAATTCCTATCGAACTCACGCAAAGACTCAATGTTCCGCTCATTACGGATATTAGTCACATCTGCGGCAACCGTGAGCTTTTGTTGTCCACGGCGCAAAAGGCCCTCGACCTCGCCACGGACGGATTGATGATAGAATGCCACATCAATCCCGCCGAGGCCTTGACCGATGCCAAGCAGCAAGTCACGCCGGAAGAATTGAAGACATTGCTCTCCAACCTGACCTTCCGTGCCAAAAACTCGGGCAGCGTGGAGCGCGACCTCGCCAACCTTCGTGGCGAAATCGACGAAATCGATGCGGAATTGCTGCAGTTGCTGGCCCGTCGCATGGAGGTGAGTGCGCAAATCGGGGAATACAAGAAACAGAACAACGTGACCGTGGTGCAGATGGAGCGTTGGAAGAAAATCCTCGCTGACCATGTGGCTACTGGTGCGGAGATGGGCATGTCGGCGGAATTAATAACGGAGGTTTTCGAGGCCATCCATCAGGCTTCCATCGAGCGGCAGAGCCGTGTCATGGACGAGTGAACCGCGCTTTTCTTCGACACCTTATTAATTAATTATGGGTTCAGTTGGTGACGGTGAGTTTGTTTCCGTCATAGACCGTGCTGTATTGGATGAGCGGGAAGACGGTCTCGCCCTCGGTGGGGAAGTTGGGAATCATGTCAGGCTCGGCAACGATGATCTGTCCGTTCAGGATGTTATAGTAAGCGTTGTTGCATTGGTCCACCACGAAAGGTGAATCGACTACGAGACGAGTGGTGTTGCCATGACTGTCGGTGCAGGCATCGGGGAAGTTGGGCGGGATGCGGTCGTAGGCCAGAAACTCGGTCTCGCTCATCCTGTAAACGATGATGCCGCGACTGTCGCTATTCGGGTCGCTTGTGAGGTATTCCCAACCGCTGATGGTGTTGAGCGCCTGGTGCTCCATCGTGTTGGGATAAATGGTGAAGTTGATGTAGGCTTGAGGCCGGTTGGGGTTCTGCGGATAGTGTTCGCAACCCTGCCACACCATAGGCACAAGGGCCAACAAGAAGATGATTCCAATCCTTTTCATGGTGCAAAGGAAACGTTTTTTTCTCGGAATTCGTATGTTTTCAAGGAAAATTCGTTATTTTTGTCGCCAAAATCCAAAGCGATGAAGAATAGTAAAGCCATCGTTTGTATCTTGCTAAGCCTCGTTCTCTTGCTTGGCTCTTGCGCCTCGCAACAGTCGTCGCGGGCCATCCGTAAGGCCGAGCGGCAGATGGAGAAACAAGAGAAAAAGAGCAAGCGCGAATACAAAAAAGCCAAGGAAGCGCACTACAAGCATCAGGCAAAGAAGACCCAAAAGATGATCAAGAAAGACAAGCGCCATGCCGAGCGGATGCGGCGGAGGCAACGGAGCAACCCGTTTTTCTCTTCCTGAAGCTATATATTAATAAGGTGTGGCCACATGAAACCGGAAAAAATGCCCAAATTTTAATATTTTTATAATTAGTTGAAATTCAATATAATACAATATATCAAACAATTTTTTTTGAAGAAAAAACGCTTAAAAAGATGATTTTTCTTGCGTACTTTCAAAGAAGGTTGTAATTTTGACGACTTTTAATGCACTAAACAAAGTAGTATTACATAAAATTACAAGGTATGTTTAAAAATTTACTAATGACCCTTGCCGTCGTCCTGGCCACCTGCACGATGACCATGGCCCAAGCGCAAGGAAGACTCAAAGGCAAGATTACCGACGAAACTGGAGAACCGGTACCGTTTGCGAACGTCATTGTAGAAAAAGGCGGATCACAGGTGGGAGGCGCATCCTCGGATTTTGACGGTAACTATGACATCAACCCGATTCCTCCGGGAACGTATGACCTCAAGGCGAGCTGCATTGGCATGAACCCGTTCGTGTTGCGCGGATTGGTTATCCCTGCCAACAAGATCACCGACTACAACATCAAGATGACCAGTGGCGCTATCAACATTAGCGAAGTCACGATCATCGATTACGAGATTCCTCTGATTTCTAAGGACAACACGACTTCGGGCGCGTCAATCACCGCCGAGGAAATCTCGAAGTTGCCGAACCGCTCGGCTGAAGGTGTCGCCTCCAGCGTCGGTGGCGTTTTCTCGCAAGACGGCGAGGTCGGCTCCATCCGTGGCTCACGTGAAGGTGCCGTCTATTACATTGATGGCGTGAAGGTCATCGGTAGCGCCAGCGTTCCGCAAGGCGCTATCGACCAGGTGGACGTCATCCTCGGTGGTACGCCCGCGCAATATGGCGATGCCATGGGTGGTATCATCAACATGACCACCAAAGGCCCCAGCCGTACTTGGGGCGGCGGCATCGAAGTGGAACAGTCCGTCGAAGGCTATGGCCACACCCGTATCGGCGGTAGCTTGCAGGGTCCCCTCCTGAAGAGCAAGAAGGACAACCAGGAAGCCCTGCTCGGATTCTTCCTCGCTGCCGATTTCAACTACAACAAGGTGGGCTCGCTCTCCGCAACAGGTTTCTACCATGCCACCGATGAATGGATGGACTACATAGAACAAAACCCGTTGACCCTGACAGGCCTTGGATTCAGCACCTACCAAACGGCGGCTTTCACCAATGCAGAAACCGACCTCGTGCACACAAGGTTCCTCAACAACTCGTCGAACCGCAACCTTAACGTCACGGGCAACTTCAACATCCGCACGGGCAAGAACACCAACCTCACAATCGGCGGGTCGCTCTACCAGCGCGACGGCCACTATGCCAACGGCCGCGGGCAGTATTACTTCAACACGGACAAGAACTACCTGAGCAAGACAGGTACCTACCGTGGCTATGTCCGTTTCTCGCACCGTTTCCCGACCGACCCTGAAAGCACCTCAGTGATTTCCAACTTCTACTACAGCTTGCAGTTGGACTATACCCACGTGCAGTCCGAGTCGGGCGACCCCGACCTGTGGAACAACATCTTCGCCTATGGCAACCTCGGCAAGTTCCTCACGAGGAAGGAAGCCACCTACTCGCCCGGCGGAAGCGTTGACTCTGTCCTCGTTGATGGCGAATACTACAGGAACTTCACCGACGTGTATGTGCTGAACACTTGGGATCACGACACGCTCATCGAGTTCACCCCCTCTACGTTCAACCCTCTGCTCTCACAGTATGTCCAGAACTACTACGATTTGTACAGACCTTACGGAGCCGCAGGCTACTTCGACACCCGCTCGAACATACTGCTTAACAACGGCTTGTTCAATGGTGTCGCGCCCGGCCGTGTTTACAGCATGTATGCCGTTCCGGGCACCATCCAGTCGGCCTACAGCAAGTCGGTTTCAGACCAGATCGCCTTCAACGCCAACGTGGCCATGACCATCGGCAGAGGCGACAACAGCCATGAAATCAAGTTGGGCTTCCAGTATGAGCAGCAAAACCAGTCGGGCATGTCATACACGTCCAACTATTGGTCGCTGATGCAAGACATGGCCAACTTCCATATCCGCGAGCTTGATGTGAATCATCCCTACGCCACGAGCTATGACGGCTATGTGGACACGGTGAAGTATTACAGGATGTATGACGCCACTTCGCAATACGTCTTCGATGCCCGCCTGCGTCAAGCCATGGGCCTGCCGGTTGACGGACTTGAATATATCCTCATCGACACCTACGATTTCAACAACAACACCATTCAGTATTACGACAAGGACGGTAAGCTGAACACGGGCTATGTGAACGGCGGCCTCGACCTTAACATGTTCTCGGCCGACGAGCTGACGCGCGATGGCAACCTCTACGTCTATTACTATGGCTATACCTATGACGGTCACAGGAAATATGGTCTGACCGAGCGCCCCTCGCTGTCGAACTTCTTCAACGACCGCGACGAAAGCGGCACCTACACCCGCCCCATTGCCTCGTTGCAACCCATTTATATGGCCGGCTATATCACCGACAAGTTCGCGTTCAAGGACCTGATCTTCAACATCGGCGTGCGTGTTGACCGCTACGATGCCAACCAGGACGTGCTGAAGGATCCTTTCATCCTGTATGATTACAAGACCGTCGGCGACCTTATCGAAAACGGCCGCATCAAGATGGACGATGAATCGTATGCCACTGTTCCCGGCAACATCGGCAACGACTACGCCGTGTATGTGAACAAGATCAGCGAAAAGACAGAAATCGTCGGTTACCGTAAGGGCAACACTTGGTACAACGCCGATGGTGCCGAAATCAGCGACCCGAGCGTCCTCGACAAAGGTACGGGCGTTTCGCCTTGGATCAAGAATGCCGACCAGCAGAGAGTCGATATCAATTCGTTCAAGGATTACGATCCCTCATGGAGCATCATGCCCCGTATCTCGTTCTCCTTCCCGATTTCCGACGAGGCCTTGTTCTTCGCCCACTACGACGTCCTGACCCAGCGTCCTTCAAGTTCCGACTACTGCAGCCCGTTGTACTACTACAACTTCAACGACATCTCGGGCACCATCGACAACCCCGACCTGAAACCCGCCCAGACCATCGACTACGAACTCGGCTTCACGCAGAAGGTGACCAACACCTCCTCGCTGACCATCACGGCCTACTATCGTGAGCTTCGTAACATGATTCAGATGTACCGCTTCAACGGTGCCTACCCGAAGGCCTACAACTCCTACAGCAACCTCGACTTCGGTACCGTCAAGGGCTTGACCGCCGAATACGACCTCCGCAGGACCAAGAACGCCCGTGTGCGTGCCAGCTACACGTTGCAGTTCTCCGACATGACCGGTTCATCGACCACCACGGCTTCGGCCTTGATTGCCGCTGGCGTGCCTAACCTGAGATCGACGTTCCCGACCAACTCCGACCGTCGCCATGGCTTCAACCTCGTGCTCGACTACCGCTTCAGCGACGGCAAGAAATACGATGGCCCCGTCATCAATCGCAAGAACAGCGACAAGGCTCCCATCCAGATTCTCGCCAACACCGGTATTTCACTGACCGTGGGTGGCGGCTCGGGAACGCCTTACACTGCCTCCCGTACGGTGACCTCCCCGATTTCGGGCGGCAACACCCTGCTGAAAGGTACCTACAACGGCTCGCGCATCCCTGCCTCCTTCAAGTTCGACCTCCGCGTTGACAAGGACTTCAAGTTCAACCTGGGCGGCAACAAGGAAGGCAAGACCGGCCGCGAAGCCTTCGTGAACGTGTATGTGCAAATCCTCAACCTGCTCAACTCGAAGAACATCACCAACGTGTATGCCGCAACCGGTAACCCCGACGACGACGGCTACCTGTCGGCTCCTGAATGGCAACGCGAAATCAACAGCACCGTTGACCCGCAAGCCTTCATCCAGATGTATCGCTTGTATGTTGACAGCGGCGGCAACTACTCCACGCCCCGCCAGATTAGACTCGGTTTGAGCTTTAACTTCTAACCACGAGAGAATTGAATCCACAACGATAAATTATAAGTATCATGAAGAATATATTTCGTTTTTTGCTTACAGCCCTGCTTGTCGTCAGTGCTGTGATTCCTGGAAAAGCTGATGTCTATAAGTATGAGCAAACCGGCGGCAAAGGCCACCGTGCCCAGACTGCGGCTGGATGCTCCCCTTCGTCTTCTTTCGAATGGTTAGACATCAACAACGTGAGAACCCGTATCAACGCCGGCGGCGACATGTGGTGGGACCTTCCGGGCGGCACCGGATCCAAGTATTACATCCCCGCCAACGGATCGGCCACTTCCTTGTATGCCGGATCGCTTTGGATTGCGGGTGTTGACATCAATGGCCAGCTCAAGTGCGCCGCCCTGCGTTTCCGTCAAGTTGGTAACGATTACTACACCGGCCCTCTGACCACCGATGGCAGAGCCACCATCGACGACGTGACCTGCGCCTCTTGGGACCGCATCTTCAAGATCAACCGTGCCCAAGTCGATGAGTTCCTTGCCAACTGCGACGAAAACGGCATCCCGGATCCCTCCTACAATATCCCGACCATCATCAAGAACTGGCCTGCCCATCCGGGTGAGAACGACCCTGCGGGCATCAGCCACTATCTCGCCCCCTTCTATGACAGGGACGGCGACGGTGAATACGACCCCACCCAGGGCGACTATCCCTACTATGACATCGACAACGAGTTGTGCCACACCAAGATTCCGACCAAGGACGAGGAAATCGAAGGATCCATCCACGGCTCCATCCTTGCCGACCAAGTGCTGAAAGGCGACCAAACCCTTTGGTGGATCTTCAACGACAAGGGCGCTTCGCACACCGAGTCGGGCGGCGATGCCATCGGTATCGAAGTGCGTGCCCAGGCCTTCGCCTTCGCCACTAACGACGAAATCAACAACATGACGTTCTATAGCTACGAGATCATCAACCGCTCGACCTATACCTTGACGGGAACCTACTTCTCGCCTTGGACCGACGTTGACCTCGGCTATGGCTATGACGACTATGTGGGCTGCGACGTTGCACGCGGACTTGGCTACGGCTACAACGGCAAGTCGGTTGACGGTAGTGGTGAACCCGAAGCCTACGGCAGCCAGCCTCCGGCGTTGGGCATCGACTTCTTCCAAGGCCCCTACATGGACCCCGATGGAATCGACAACCCCAAGTACACCTACACAGTGTCGGCCAACTTCGTCCAAATAGACCCCGTCTCGGGCGACTCCATTTTCACCTATGATACCACGAACTACAATCAAATTGCCGACGAAAGCATCAACGGTGTGAACTTCGGCAACGGCATCATCGACGACGAGCGTTTTGGTATGCGCCGCTTCGTGTATCACAACAACAGTAGCGACGATAATGGTGACCCGACTACCGCTCCCCAATACTACAACTACCTGCGCGGTATCTGGAAGAACGGCGCCAAGATGCGCTATGGCGGCAATGCCTTGTCGGGCAACGATGTCGTTGGCCCCGAGTGCGACTTCATGTTCCCTGGCGATTCCGACCCGTGGAACTGGGGTACGGGCGGCTTCTGGCCCAACGCCGGCTACAACCAGAACGGCAAAATTTGGACTGAGGAAACCTGCGGGAACGCACCTAACGACCGCCGTTTCATGCAATCGGCTGGTCCCTTCACGCTTCAACCCGGTGCTGTCAACTACATCACCTTCGGCGTACCGTGGGCACGTGCCACTTCTGGTGGCCCCTGGGCTTCCGTTGAACTCCTCCGCGTGGTTGACGACAAGTGCCAAGCCTTGTTCGACAACTGCTTCAAGGTCATCGACGGCCCCAACGCTCCCGACCTGACCATCCGCGAACTTGACCAGCAACTGATCATCTACCTGTCGAATGCCGCACTCTCCAACAACTACAAGGAGGGCTACGTTGAGCTTGATCCCGAAATCCCGGAATGGAGAGCCGACAACATCAGAACGGAAGACTCCATCCCCGTGCCTTGCCAAATCGACGGCATCGACACCGTGCTCTACCAGCTGAAATACCACGATTCGACCATCATCACCTATTACGACCGCTACTACCACTTTGAAGGCTATAAGGTTTACCAATTGGCCAGCGCAGAAGTGGGTGCCGACGAGTTGAGCGACAACAGCAAGGCACGCCTTGTGTTCCAAAGTGACATCAAGAACAACGTTTCGCGTCTGATCAACTATGAGTACGATGAGTCGCTGCAAGCCAGTGTGCCGCGCCTGAAAGTGGATGGCGCCAACGCAGGCATCACACACAGCTTCGTGATTACGGAGGACAAGTTCGCCACTGGCGACAATCCTACCCTCGTCAACCATAAGACCTATTACTTCATGGCTGTCTCGTATGCCTACAACAACTATTCGCCCTACAACACAGACGAAGCCTCCGGCCTCTACGGACAGAAGAAGCCTTACCTTGAGGGCAGGAAGAACATCCAAGTGTATTCGGCAGTCCCGCACAAGATTGTCGATGGCACGATACTCAACAGCAAGTATGGCGACCAGCCTTCCATCACCCGCATCGTGGGACAAGGCAACGGCGGCCTTGAGCTTGAGCTTACCAAGGAAACCGTTGAGAGAATCCTGAGCAAGCCGATGGCCGACGATTCCGTCAACGTGATGGGTAGCCCCAACTATCCAATAGACTATCACCCGACCTATGAAGCTGGCTACGGCCCCATCGGTGTCAAGATCATCGACCCGCTCAATGTGGTCACGACCGACTATGAGCTTTGGTTCGACACGCTGTTCCAACATGTTTCCTACAACGTGACCGGCGACAATGAAATCAGAGGAGACTCGGCCACTCGTATGGCTTCACACTGGTATCTCCGCGACAAGAATACCGGCGAGGTGTTCAGCAGCGACACCATCACAGTCTATGGCGACGAAAAGATGTTCATCGACAGAGGTATCTCCATCACCATCAACCAGCCATATGACATCGGACGACTCGTCGTCGGCGAAGCCTTCTATAGCGAGGAATGGCATCCCACCGAGGCCATTTTGGCCACCAACAACGGTGTCATCACCTCGTCAATCGAGTTTGACGACCCGACCAACCAATGGCTCGACGGTATTCGCGACAAGGACGTGCCTGGCACCGTGTTGAACTGGATTCGTTCCGGAACGTACTACGACAGGTTGAACTCTTCCTACAACGACTATTCGATGACTTCCGATGCTTATGGCAGTGCCGGTAAGAGTAAGCCTTGGGACCCCAACGAGGACTTCGAGAAGATTGCCTATGGCACATGGGCTCCTTACTTGCTGACCGCCGTTACCTCCGACAATTTCCCAGCTCCCAACTATAATGCCAACTCACGTGCAACCGAGTTCTTCAAGAACACTTCGAGCGTTGACATTGTGTTTACTTCAGACACCAACCTCTGGACCCGCTGCCCCGTCATCGACGTTTGTGGCGACAGGAACCTCTCCGAAGGCTTCGTGCGTCCGTTCAGTTTGCGTATGCACGCGTCTGTCGATAAGAAAGGCCGCTCACGTGCCGGCGACGACTTCGTGGATCGCGAGGGTTCGCTGACGGAGTCGGATCCCGACTTCATTGCCGCTCAAGGCATGGGCTGGTTCCCTGGCTATGTCATCGACGTGGAAAGCGGTGCCCGTCTTAACGTGGTCTTTACCGAGGACTCCTACCTCGAGGACATGAATGGACGCGACATGATCTTCAACCCCGCCAAACTCCGCAAGAGTACCGTTGACCAAGAGCTGGGCGATGCATCGCAGTTGTATGACCCCGCTGTCGTGCGCAACTATGGCACCGACAACGAACCGGTCATGGGTGGCAAGCACTATGTTTACATCTTCCGCATGGACTCCATCCCGATGGCTAGCACTTCTCCGTGGAAGGATGTGAAGAACTACGCCTATGACGGCGGTAGGGCACTTTACAACACTTTGAAGGCCATCCAGAACACTTCCAACGTGCAAATTGGTTCCAACCTCAGGATCAACTTCTTCAAGTTGGCCATGTGGGTGGGTATGCCGATGGGCGTTGAAGGCACCGAATGGCTGCCTGAAGGCAACGACTGCCGCATCCGTATCCGTTTGGCCAAGCCTTATGACATGGGCTATGCCAACATTCCGCTGAAGCAGCAACCCGAATCGCTGATGGTCAATAACTTGTATCCCAAGTACGAATTCAGCATCCAAGGCATGAACCCGACGATGAACGACCCCGTGAAGAGCGAGGAAGACCTTGATCTTGTGACGGTCGTCCCCAACCCGTATTATGCCTATTCGAACTATGAGGGCAATGCGTTGACCAATCGCGTGAAGATTGCCAACCTGCCCAAACGCTGCGTGGTGACCATCTTCACCATCAACGGCACGAAGGTGCGCCAGTTCAAGAAGGACAACGACGACCCGAACATCAATTGGGACTTGACCAACTATGCGAACACACCTGTGGCCAGTGGATTCTATCTGATTCACGTCAAAGACCTCACCAGTGGTGGTGAGCGTACCATCAAGTTCTTCGGCGCCATGCGTAAGATTGACCTGAATACCTTCTAAACTCAATGTAACTGCTAACCCATTAAATTATCACATCATGAAAAGATCATTTAGATATATGACGATGATTCTGGCCGTCCTTTTTGGATTCACAGTATCACAAGCATTTGCAGGTAATCCGGATCGTTCAGGTCAGGCAGGAGCCCCCGAGCTTCTGATTAACCCCTGGGCTGCCTCTGCGGGCTGGGGCAACGCGGGCATGTCGTTGGTACATGGCGTTGACGCCATCTATGGCAACGTGGCCGGCATCACCAACGCGAACAGACTCGACGCCAACTTCACTTATACGAGTTGGTTGGCTGGATCGGGTACCGACATTCGCGTCTCATCCTTCGGCTTGCTGGCTCGCGTAGGCGAGTCAAGCGTACTCGGTGTCGCCTTGATGACTTTCAGTCTTGGCGAAATCCCCGTTACTACTCCCGATAATCCCGACCCAGGGACTCTCGGTACCTTCAAGCCCAACCTGATGAACATCAACCTTTGCTTCGCCAAGGCTTTCTCTAACAGCATCAGCGGCGGTTTCAACCTGAAGATCATCAGCGAGTCGATACGCGACATGGGCGGCACGGGCGTCGCACTTGACGCAGGCATCCAGTATGTCACTGGCCCCTTCGAGAACGTTCACTTCGGCATCACGCTGAAGAACATCGGACCCACGATGAAGTTCTCGGGCGACGGACTGTCTTACAAGGCTTTCCTCATCCAAGGCAGCTCGAACCAGTTCACCGTTGTCCAACGTGCCGACGACTTTGAGTTGCCCACTCAGTTGAGCATCGCTGCAGCCTACGACTTCATTATAGGCGAGACTTCGAGATTGACCGTGGCCGGCAACTTCTGCTCAAACTCCTTCACCAAGGATCAACTGACCTTTGGCCTTCAGTACAACTGGAACGAAATCCTTCTGCTTCGCGCCGGCTATACTTGGGAGAACGGCATTTGGGCAAAAGGTGGAATGATTGACAACGACGCATGCATGAACGTCAATCGCGGCCTGAGTGCCGGTTTGTCGGTGCAGGCACCTCTTTCCAAGGGAGAGAATCCCGTTAGGTTGGCCGTTGACTATGCTTTCAGGGACACCTATACGTTCAAAGGCCACCACAGCGTCGGCGTGAGAATTATTTTCTGATAACCGCTTGCGGTATCGAAATATTTTCTTACTTTTGCAGTCGCAAACCAAAAGAAGACCCTTATTTCGGTAAGGGTCTCCTTTTTTCGCATTTATTAGAACAAAAAAACACAATCATGTCAGAAATCAAATACTTTACCCCAGAGGGTTTACAGAAGCTTAAGGACGAGCTTGACAACCTCATCCTTCGTGAACGGCCACGTATTGTGCAAGCCATCCAGGAAGCCAGAGACAAGGGCGACCTTTCCGAAAACGCCGAGTATGACGCTGCCAAGGAGGCACAGGGACTGTTGGAAGCCAAGATTGCCGAGTTGCAAGACTTGATTTTCAATGCCCGCATCCTCGATGAGTCAAAAATGGACACATCCAAGGTCTTGTTGTACTCCACTGTCAAAATCAAGAACCTGAAAGCCAATATGGTAATGACATATGCCATCGTTCCGGAGAAGGAGGCGAACTTCAAGGAAGGGAAGATATCCATCAATTCACCCATTGGACAAGGATTGTTGGGCAAGCAAGTCGGAGAGGTTGCCGAAATCATGGTCCCTGCCGGAAAGGTGCAGTTTGAAGTCTTGGAAATCACCCGATAATCAAGGAGGGCAACATGGCGAGCATATTTTCCAGAATAGTGAAAGGTGAGATCCCAAGCTATAAAATTGCCGAAAACGACCGTTTTTTTGCCTTTTTGGACATCAATCCTGTGGCAAAAGGACATACCTTGGTCATTCCAAAGCGCGAGACCGACTACATCTTCTCCCTTGACGATGAGGAATTGGCTGGGATGATGGTTTTCGCCAAGAAGGTGGCCATGGCCATCGAGAAGGCTGTACCTTGCAAACGCATAGCCGTGGCCGTCATTGGCCTTGAGGTTCCTCATGCCCATATTCACCTCATCCCCATCACGCAGGAGGGCGACATGGACTTCAAGAAAGAACACATCCACCTCAGCGAGGCCGAGTTCCTTGACGTGCAGAAGCGCATCGTGGAGCAGCTTTAGGCTTGTTAAAACAAATGGAAACATGGAGCGACGCCTTGTTTTGCGTCGCTTTTTATGTTCCAAACAACTTGCCAATGGATAGACCCTCGCTTGAATTCGATGCCGTCATTCTCCAAAACGAAGGTATGGATGCGGCCTACGTCGAGGTGCCGTTCGACATCAAGGCGATGTTCGGCAAAGGGCGACTCTTGGTCCATGCCACCTTCGATGGGGTGCCATACGACGGGCAAATCGTCCGCATGGGGACGCCTTGCCATATCATCGGAATCCGAAAAGACATCCGCAAGCAGATTGGGAAGACCTTTGGTGAAACGGTGCATGTGACTTTTGTGGAACGACGAACATTAAGGAATAAATAAAAACTATGCTGCAAAAAGGAACAAAAGCCCCTTATTTTGAAGGGCAAGACGAGAACGGCAACCTCATCAAACTGACGGATTTCGCCGGAAAGAAACTGGTGCTTTATTTCTATCCCAAAGACAGCACGCCCGGCTGCACCGCCGAGGCCTGCGACCTGCGCGACAACTACGAGCGTTTCATCGGGTTGGGCTATAACGTGTTGGGTGTCAGCCGCGACAGTGCTAAGTCGCACCAAAACTTCATCGTCAAATACAACCTGCCTTTCCACCTCATCGCCGACACCGACCTGACCATCCTGAAGGCTTACGAAGCATGGGGCGAGAAAAAGATGTACGGCAAGGTGACCGAAGGTACGTTGCGTACTACATACGTCATTGATGAAGAGGGTGTTATCATCGATGCTATCGGTAAGGTGGACACAAAGAACCATACGGCGCAACTATTGTAAACCCATGTCAGAACCATTGGAATTCGATGCCGTCATCCTCCAAAACGAGGGTATGAATGCGGCCTACGTTGAGGTGCCGTTCGACATCAAGGCGATGTTCGGCAAGGGTCGGTTGCTGGTCCATGCCTCCTTCGATGGGATGCCATACGACGGGCAAATCGTGAGGATGGGAACGCCGTGCTTCATCATTGGGCTGAGGAAAGATATTAGGAAACAAATCGGCAAAAGTTTTGGCGACACGGTTCATGTTACTTTTTCGGAACGATAGGAAATGGAAATCACCCCTGAAATACTGACCCACTCTTTTGGCGAGGCTGAAGCCCAAGCGGTTTACCAAGTGGTGAAGCAAGAGGGCGATTGGGTCGGTTTTGCCAAACGATTTGCCTTTCACGAAGATGGCAAGGTGGCCCGCAATGCGCTTTGGGTGCTGACCAAAGCCACCGACAAGGAGCTGTTGGTCTTCCGACCGATGTTTCACGAACTCATCGCCTTGGCCATGAAAACGGAACATTCCGCCGTGAGGAGGCTGTCGATGAACCTCGTCGAAAGGTTGCCGCTGAACGAGGAAGACCTCCGCACCGAGTTCTTGGATTTCTGCCTCGAACATGCGATGAATGTCGAGGAATTGCCTGGCATTCAGTCGATTTGCATAAAGTTGGCCTATCGGATGTGCAAGTTCCACCCCGAGCTGATGGACGAGCTGAGGCGCACCCTCGAAGGGATGGAAATCTCGTATTACAAGCCTGCCGTGAAGTGCGTCAGGAACAGGATCCTCAGCGGGAGGTTGAAATGACCGACCTCGAGTTTGGCAGTTTGCAAATAGATTTTTGAAACAAAAACAGCGAAAAGCGTAGCGGTTGAAACAAAAATATCTATCTTTGCATTGCGAAAAGTTCGTTACGAAAGTTTCGTTACGAGATTTACGCAATGAAAACACGTAGACGTTATGGCAAGAACAAAACAGAAGCAGCTTGATAATCCTTTTGTCTATCAAGGATATGAAGGGCCAGAATATTTCTGTGACCGTGAAAAAGAATCGAAAAACATGATTTCTGCACTCGATAATGGGCGTAATTTAACCCTGATTTCTCCACGAAAAATAGGAAAAACTGGGCTGATAAACCATGTTTTTCGTCAAATCAAGAAAGAAAACAAGGACGCAATTTGCATCTATGTTGACATTTTCGCGACCAAAAACCTACAGGAGTTTGTGGAAACCTTGTGCAAGGCGGTCATCGAGGATGCTTTGGACAGGGAGAAGTCGTTTGGCAATAAGGTGTTGGATTTCTTCAAGGGACTTCGGCCTACGATTTCCCCCGACTTGATGACGGGATTGCCCACCGTTTCCGTCAGTGTGGTGCCTGTGCAGGCAGAATACACGCTCAAGAGCATCTTCACCCATCTTAACGAGTTGAACAAGCCCGTGTATTTAGCCATCGATGAGTTTCAGCAAATTACGGAATATCCAGAAAAAGGCACCGAGGCCATGTTGCGCTCCCATATCCAGTTTATCCACCATGTGAAGTTTGTCTTTTCCAGCAGCAAGAAGCACTTGATGGAAGAGATGTTCTGTGCCCCCAACAGACCGTTTTATCAAAGTACGCAACTGATGAATCTGGAGCCATTACAAGAGGAAATCTACTATGACTTTGCCAAAAAGTTCTTCGAGGCAAGGAAAGGCTTGTTCAGCCAAGAAGTGTTCCATAGCATCTATCAGCGTTTTGACGGCTATACTTGGTATCTGCAAGCCATCTTGAACCGATTGTACGAGCAGGGAAAAAAGGTGGAGACAGACCAACAAGCCGTTGATGCCATCCTGTTTCATGTCAATGCGTTGGCACCACACTATCAGATGCTTGTCTCGTTTTTGACCGACAACCAGTTCAGCCTGCTCAAAGCCATCGCCCATGCGGATGTCGTTGAGCAGCCATTGGGCAATGAGTTTATCAAACGCTTTGAACTGCCCAGTGCCAGCAGCGTTAAGTCGGCTTTGAATGTTTTGGTTGACAAGGATTTGGTCTACCAAACCTCTGAAGGCTACATCATTTACGACCGCTTTCTCGGGCTTTGGCTGAAGCGGATTTGATGTGAATCCCTATACGACTTTTTCGTATTGTCCAACCTTCATACTTCTAATATCCTGAACATTACCGATAATACTAACAACCCCCATCGTGACTAACAATGAAAGCGCCGAAGCAATCAGGATTCGGGAGTTGGCGGCAAGCCAGGAGAGCCAACCCGTTTCCACATGGAATGTGAAAAGCGGCACCTCGGCAGGCGTGGAAAGCAAAAACGCGATGGTGACGGCACCGCTGATGATGCCTACGACAAAGGCCACCACCAATGCCATTTTGTAGCGGCGAATCGTGGCTTCTTGGTGCTGCTTGATGTACTCGACGGCATCCAAACGCTTGTTGAGCGAGGCCATAAATGCCTCGTTGTCATCGAATTGGGGTTTCTGGGCGAGGAAAAGCTCCTCAAGGTCTTTGTCTTTCGTCATATCCATTGTCAATTATCAATTGTTCTCTGAGCTTATCACGTCCCCGTGAGAGTTGTTTCTTTACGGCATCTTCCGAAGTCTCGGTAATGGCTGCTATTTCCTTGATATTGTAACCGTTGAGATAGAATAGTGTAATGGCAGAGCGTTCTTTGGGTGGCAAAGTGCGCAAGGCAAGGTAGAGGTCTTGGTGCTCGAAGGAGGAGTCGGCTCCTCTCTCGTCACCCCAAAGGGGGGAAGCGAGCGTCTGGACCTCATCGATGCTTTCCGTGTAGCGCAGGCTTGCCTTGTGGCTGAGGAAGGTGTTGTGTGCAATCTTGAAGAGCCACGAGCGGAACCGTCCCTTCTCCTGATAGCCTGCCGACGAGAGATAGGCCTTCACCAAGGCATCTTGCGCGATGTCGTCGGCTTCGTCCTTGTTGCCGCAGCAGAGGTAGAGCAAGAAGCCCCGCAAGGCCTCTTGCTCACGCTCCACAAGTGCTATGAATCCTTCGCGCGTCACGGATTACGCTTGCTTGGTCAGGTTGTTTTGTTCTGCTTCGATTTCCTTGGCGAGCATCCGTTTTCCCACATAATAGTTGATGAGGAATGCTATGCCGACGCCAATAAGGATGGTGCTTGCAACATAAATTTGCTGAAGGTCATATGGGCTCATTCCCCCTTTGTAGTCAAGGAAAGCCCCTATTCCCAAGAGGCTGATTCCCAAAAATGCGCAGATACTTCCCCACAGCAGTTTTGAAAGGAGTTTTTCCTTCAGCGATTTTTTCTTAGGCGAAATCTTTTTCATCAGTTCCTCGACATCCATTTCAGGATGTTTCTCGATGGCTGTTGTTACAATTTGCATACGGTCTTTTGACTCATTGATTTTACGACGCGTTTCCAGCCAAATAAACACGATGGGGAGTACGCATCCGCATAGAATAACGGGAAGCATTTCGATGAAATCAATCCAAATTACTTTACTGTCCATTTTCTTTTTGTTTTGATTGTTAGACTTCTGTTTTCTGAACCAGTTCGCCTCAATAACCAGTTCGGTGTCCAAAAGGTGACGTCAAGGTGAAAATTTTATTTCACCTGTCCAAGAACCGTTTCAGGCGAAGTTCCCATCAATGTGATGGCGGAGAGTTTGCGCCCCATGTCCTTGAGCGAATGTCCGCAGTGGTACAGAGAATCGTCTATGATTAACCAACGGTCGTGCGATGGTTTTAACCACAAGTATGTTTGTATTGGTTCAACATTTGTTGAGGCGTTATGGGCATCCCTTAAAGCGGTCAGGTCTTTGCCTGAATAGATGTCGGCATAAACACCTTTGTTGCGTACATCAAGCATTTCAAAAGTGGCGGCGTCAATGTATGCGTCTATGACGACAACCCTTTTTTGTGCGCTTTTGATGAGTTTTTCAAGCAATATGCGGGCCTCGAAAAACTCGCCATCGAAAAACACTTGTTCCACTGGCGGAATGTTGGTTCGGACGAAAAAGTCTATCTTTTCCTGATGCTCATGCAGTATGTTTTCATGTTGGGCAAGTCTTCGGTCTATGCGTTCTTCCATGGCAATCAACCGTTGGTTTACGGCATAGCCTTTCAACATGTATTCTTTCAACACAGAGGTTGCCCAACGGCGAAATTGTGTGGCATTGGCGCTATTGACACGATAGCCGACGGAGATAATCATGTCAAGATTGTAGAAATCAATTTGGCGATTGACTTGTCGGTTGCCTTCTTTTCGAACTACTCTAATTTTTTGAGTAGTTGCTTCAGGGTCGAGCTTACGGGTTTTGTAAACGCTTTGTATATGGTAGGTTATATTGTTCTCTTTTACATCAAACAGTATGGCCATTTGTTGTTGCGTCAACCACACGGTTTCGTGTTCCAACTTGACTTCCAAAGAGAGTTGGTCGTTAGGCTGGTAAAGCACAATTTCGCCTTTGTTCGTTTGGGCGGGAAGAAGTGTAGCGTTTTCGTTTTGATCCATAACCGTACAACAATTATGGCGCAAAGTTACAATTTACAATAAAGATTCTTCTTTGCAACAGGGTTGTTCGCATGAACCTCCCCGACAATGGGGCAATGCTCCATTTCGGGGCAATCGCCGCAGGTGGCCATGCCTTTTTTCAGCGCACACTGGCGGATTGGGCACAGATGCTCGCAATAGACCGTCTTCCTTCCATTGGCGCGGCAGCCGTCGCAGTTGATATGTTCGGGCAGGATGGGCGCGTTGTTCAGCCCGGCCCAAAGCCTTGCGGTCTTTTCGCGCAAGGCTTGGTCGTCGTTCTTCGTGGCGATGTAGGCATCGCATTTCTCGCAGTCGAGGCCGCAGTAGGCTATCATAGGCGGCATTCCGCAGCTCTGACAGAATTTCATTTCGTTTTCCATGTTATTTAGTCGTTGTTGTTAGTAGCATAGTTGAAGCAAGGGCTTCCGTCGTTTCTTTCGGAACGCCGCAATCGGCAGCCAAATCTGGCCACCGTGAGACTGCCTCGCCTATTTCATCGATAATCGACGAAGCGTCTTTGATGTTGTTCTGGTGGGCAAACGTCAAAAGGTCGTGTCGCGTAATGTCGTCAAACTTGCCATTGATTGACATCTGGTGCGTTGCCGTCCACCCTCCTTTGGGATTAAAGGCATAGCCCATGTCGTAAGCAGGGGAGAGTCGCCAAACGCCATCTCCACCCATCAGGAACGATATGTTCTTGGTGTGGTCGTCTTGGTTGCGAACCACCACGTTGAACACCATTCTTCTATACATCTCCTGAGCATCGGAGTAGGGCAGGCGCAACGCCCTCATCACATTGAAAGCCTGCTCGTAGGAATAGGCGCGATGGATCCGATAGTCGAAATGGGCGATGCCGCAGAGCGTCTGCATGTGGAGCTTTTTGCCGTTGCTTCGGTCGAAGCGCTTAGTGAGGAAGTGCGCCCTACCGTTTTCCTCTATCAACGAGCATTCCGTCATCTCGATGCCGCAGGCTTTCGCCAACTTATAGAACGAGTATTCCAGACGGCCATGGTTGCCCGTTTCCCTAAAACCCGCTGTCGCACTGACTCCGTCCAGCTTGATCAGATAGTAGTCGAATCCCGCAGGTGCTTCCACCTGACCCGAGCGCACCTCGCCAGTCTCTTTGTTGTAGGCGATGATGGCCTTGGCTCGCTGCCCTCCAGCCGAAGTGCCCAAGCGCAGAATCTCGGCTATGGCCGCTTTCTTGTCGTCGTTGAGATTCACACCAAATGACGATTTCTCAGCCAACGCCTCAGAAGCCACCTCCACTAACGAATCGATTTCGAAACGGGCGTTGGGGTCGAATGCGACATCCATAGCCGGCTCAAACTCCAAGGCACCCATGCAACGCTTCCCTAAGAAGCACAAGGTATCGATGGGGTTGCTGCTTGTGCGACCTGTCAAGGCCAACCACCTGTCGAACAACGCCCGTCCGTAGGTGTCGGGAAGCGAGTCGGCCAACATACCGGGCAAGCCTTTGAAGGTCTCTCGGTCGAGGCTGGCGAAGGAATAAACACGCCCTTCGCGCACGGGCATCATCAGCGGGGAAGGCTCCAAACCGCGACCCACGAAGCTGCTGTCGTATTCAAATCGGGCCACATCATATCGCTCGTCCCAACGGAAAGTGCCAACAGGCAGACCGAACATGCTCACTTTTGCTACATCTACCATGCCGGCTCCTCCTTGCTTGATTGTTGGAGCTTTCCTGCGGCGCGTTTTCTGGTTTTGGTCTTGGCATTGTGAACCCACTCATAGTATTCATTGGGGCTCAACTGCTCCTCCTCAACCAAGGGCTGAAGCGTGTCCAACAGTCCCAAAGTGCGCAACAGCCGCAAGAGGGAGTCGAAAGAGCCTATCTCGCCTTTCTCTATTTTCTTGACCGACGACAACGACACTCCCGCAGCCTCGGCAAGGCTCTGTTGGGTGATGTTCTGCTTCAGCCTTACCTGGCGGAGGCGGTTTCCTATCTTTTCAAGAATCATCGTGTCCGAAAGCATATAGATGTTATCCATAACAGCTTAATTTTAGACTTTAACGATGCAAAAATACGGATAAAAGTTTAATTTCAAACTGTTTTGGTTTATTTTATTTGGTCATTTATCCATTCCAAAGCAACTTCGATGGGTGTTTCGGTTGCGACATCGGGTGCAATGGGGTCATCGCAGAAAGCCTCTCCCGTGCGGGCTACGTCTTCGCCAGTGGTAAGCACAAGTTGCGAACCATCGGGCAGGCTGAAAGGCTGGTTGCAGGAGGCATAACCCGCTGAAGACGAGCCGAAAGTGCGGGCGTTGGCCAATCCACGGAAGCAAAGCAAGACCGCTTCGCCTGAACTGCCTGTCCATTCGTCGGTCAGGAGTGCCACGGGGCAATCTATGTTTGTTTGTCGGGCAACATTGGCAACTTTTATTGCATATTCCACGTTGATTTTCATGTTGTTGCGGCGTGTCCGCAATTGTAGAATGATGTCGTCGGGCAAAAAGCGATGCACGGCGGCAATCATCGGGTACATGTTGCCGCCACGGTTGCCGCGCAAGTCGATGACAGCACCTTTCAGCGTGTTAGGAAGGGCATCCAAGACCGTATGGGCATATTTTGTTCCCTCCTCGGCATTGCCCATGAATTGCGGCAACTTGATGACGGCAATGTCGTTTTGCAGCAGTTCGACCGTTGGCATTTCCCATTTGGCGGTGTCGTTTTGCGTCACTTCGTCGGCAGTCATCAGGAAAGTGTGTTTGCCACCAGCCACCTTGCCCGCTTGGACGACGATTTCTTGCGCCTCTTCAAGGTTTGTCGGCTTTGCCGAAAGAGCCTCCTGCTTGGCTTTTTCCCATTCCGGACCTTGGGCATAGATGCCGTTTTTGTCCATAATGCGGATGGCTTTCTTGACGTAATTCGCGTTAGGGTCGCCGCAAGATGCCATCAAACAGGCGGTTAGCAAGATAAGGGGTGCTTTTTTCATAGGTCATTGAAATAGTTGTCCGGGTAATACTTTCTTTTCTTTCGGAGGAAACGTCGCCTCATACGCCTCAAAAGCCTCGGGGTTCTCATCGGCGACGAAATAGCCCTTGGGGGGCGTATAATCTCCTTCGCGGTCGTCCCAATAGCCGGGAATCAGCTCTTGGGCGAGGAAAAAAGGCACCTCTGCATCGCGTGGCATGTCGTGATAGTGGATGTGGAGCTTGCTCGCAAGGTCGAAGCCAGCGTGTTTGTAGAAGTCGATGTTGCCTTCCATTTGCAACAGGCCGATACCCATCGCCTTGGCTTTTTCGAGCGCATAGTTCAGGAATTTCAGGCCATAGCCTTTGCGCTTATAATCAGGATGGATGCTAATGGGGCCGAAAGTCCATGAAGGGAAGTGGCTGCCATCGTTAAGGATGATTTCAGCCTTCGAAAACATCACATGGCCAATGATTCGCCCGTATTCCTCCATCACAAAATCCAGTTCAGGGATGAAATCGGGGTTGTCTCTATATTGGTTGAGCACATAATGCTCGGTGCATCCCGGACGATAGACGTTCCAGAATGCCTCTCGTGTGAGGTTCTCCACCTCGCGGTAGTCTTGGGGTTGTTCTAATCTGATAATCATTGCTTTGATTTTTCGTTTTTTCTGTTTTTCCTCATCCAATCATCCAAAAATCGCAATTGTTCCTCGGTGTGAAACCAATGCTCGCCGCCTTCCATGACAGTCAACGGGGCATGGTGCGTTTTCGCAAAATCGCTGATGGAGTCAAACAGAACCAGTTCGTCCTTGCTTCCATATAGAATGCAGGTCGGTACGCTCCATTTGACGGGGTGGCTCTCGACATAGCGAAGCCATTCTCCAGACAGTTCATAGCCGTTCAACTTCTCCATATCGACCACGGGCGAAATGAAGTAGGCCTTCTGAATCATATCGTCTATGCCTGCGCTCATGCTGAAATACGCACCAATGCTATTGGCAATCAGGATGATACTTTCTTGTTTATCTTTTAGTTCCATCACGGCATCGAAAATTTCCTTGCCCGTTTCCCAAGGCGTAAAAGTCTGATAGTCCAAACCGATAACCTCGCAGTTGGGAAACAGCGACTTGTAATGCTCGCTTTCTGCTGCACTGCCGCCTTTGCCGTGGATGTATAGTACTGCGTACATTATTTGATGTTATCAATTTCCTTCTGCAAATTCGCCAAGAAACGTCCGGCATGCGCTCCGTCCATCTGTGTGTGGTGGAACTGGAAGGAGATGGGCAACTCGTAGCGAAACCATTTCCTCCTGTACCGCCCCCAGATGAGGAACGGATTGTTGAAGATGCCGCTGTTCATGCCCACGGCTCCGTCGATTTCTGTATCTACAATGGCCGACGTTCCTATCACCATGCAATCCTCAGACAGGTCTCTGTCCCGACACGTTGCAGCAACCTGTGCAGTATGCTCCTGATACTGACGATCGAACTCGTCCAGGCTCTCTGTATAGAGAATGTCGCAGGAACTGACTTCGCCCTCCGTGTTCTTCACTATCGTATTGACTGCAATCGAGTCGTACTGCATCAGTCTCTCACCCACGGGCAGCAGATAGAACTCCTTGATGGTCGATGCCGCTCGGCCAATGCACCAGTCAAGCAGCATGTTGAATTTCAAACCCTTCTTCCTGCTGACTTTCACTATTTGCGTCACGTCGATGGTCTTGAAAAACGTGACCATTGGGTTGGGCGCCTTCATCCACAGTTCAAATGCCTGACTGCGGCTCGTTTCTTTCGGATTGATTTCCTGTTTCATTTTTCCTCTTTTGATGTCCTGAAGCTGCCGTTAAAGACTATCATTTTCATCTTCAGTCTGGTTTTTCTGAAACCGCAAAAATATGGCACTGGCCGAAAAGCCATTTTCATTTAACGGAATTAATCCTGTATTCCGTCGCCGGTGCGCCAGTGGCGGTCTGTCGTCCCTCGGCTTCGCACGATGTTGGCCTCCTTGGCTAACGACATCATCAGCACGGGCAGGCCTGTGCGATGGATTTCGAGGTCGCAAGGCTCGTGCGCCAATGCGTTCTGTTCGAGCAGCAGGTAGCGCCCCACTTGGTTTTCGGTCAGGCGCGTACTGAGGTATTCGTTGTCGCAATAGGTGGTGACGATGCCGTCCTCCGAAACCGTACGCAACACCGCCGCCTCCGGAAACTCGTCCGAGGTAATCACTTTGTCGCCGACGAACAGTTTGCTTTGAATCATCTTTTATCTTTTCCAAGCCCCGATAATCTCGCCGACATATACGGTATGGATGCCCGCATCGAAGCCATCGTACCATTTCTTGGGTGTGTCGTTGCGGAAGTCCTGCTCCGGTTGCAGCTGGTGGCCAGCAATAGGGCCAAAGCTGCGAGAAATAGTGTTTTTTTCATTTTGAAGTGGATTTGGCGCAAAAGTACAAAAAAGGCCTGAAGTACTTATTGCAACAACAAAATCATTTGCGTCGGCAAAAGCATTTTCTCATTTCAAAAAGAAATTGTATTTTTGCAACGTCAAAAACTAACAACAGTAAGACGTCAAAAACTAACAATAACAAATAGGAAAAAACTAATAATAGCAAGACAAAATAAACTAATAACAGCAATAATACGAGTATGGCAACAATACAGGAGAAATTGGCGGAGTCACTGGAAGTGCTGAAAGCATATCAGGATGCCCACGGGGACAATCTGGTGATTCATGGAGCGGACACGTTGGGACGGACGCATACGGAGCGGTTGGTAAACAGCGGGTATCTGCAAATGGTCATGAAGGGTTGGTATATCCCGTCATCGCCAGGAAGCGAGGGCGATTCCACGGTGTGGTATGTGTCGTACTGGCATTTCATTACGGCTT
>JAFSJF010000112.1 GCA_017439405.1 Bacteroidales bacterium | reverse complement strand
CTCCGCTTTCAGATAGGCGTCGGCATAGTAGCCGTACACCGGAACGTAACCGTTGGTGGTCGTGCCATCATTGACGGTCAGTTCGCTCGCCTGTGCCAAACCCACAAAGGCCAGCACAAGCGTCATCATCAAAGAAAATACTTTCTTTTTCATAATGAATAAATTAGGTTAATAAATAAGTGAATTGATTTGTTTGTGTTCGGATAAAAAGGAAAATCCCCGTGGCCAAAAGGCACGGTGGCAACTGATGTTTCAAACATGAATCGCACATTCGAATGCATAGTGAACGCGTTGTTTTTTTGTCTAGACATCTTCAAGACGCACAACTTCGGTTTTACCCTTAGTCGGGACGGACAATTTTTTTCCGCGACTTTGGCATTGCCGAGGCTTTGCGGGCTTTCGGGCGGCAAAGATACGAAAAAAACGAGAGCCTGACCAAGTGGGGCGTGTTTTTTTGCGTTGCGGCGGACAAGAAAATTCCCTATTTTTGCGCCAAAATAACCACAATGCCTACACCTATATTATTAATACGCGACCTGCATGTTTCCTTCGTCCGCGACGGGCGATGGAGCGAGGCCGTGCGCGGCATTGGCTATGAGGTGTTCGCAGGCCGGACCCTGGGCATCGTGGGCGAGTCGGGTTCGGGCAAGTCGGTCAGCTCGTTGGCCGTCATGCGCCTGCTCAACGAGAGGCAGTGCCGCATCGAGGCCGGCAGCATCCTCTTGGGAGGCGAGGAAATCAAGGACTTCGGCGAGACCCGCATGGCCGAGGTGCGCGGCAAGCGCATCGCCATGGTCTTCCAAGAGCCGATGACCTCGCTGAACCCTGTGTACAAGTGCGGTTTCCAGGTGTCGGAGATGATAATGCAGCACGAGCAAGTGAGCAAGGCCGAGGCCAGGCGGCGCGTCATCGAATTGTTTAAGCAAGTGATGCTGCCGAGGCCGGAGGCCATCTACGACAGCTATCCGCACGAGCTTTCGGGCGGGCAGAAGCAGCGCGTGATGATTGCCATGGCCATCGCCTGCAAGCCCCAAGTGCTCATCGCCGACGAGCCGACCACGGCCTTGGACGTCACCGTGCAGCTCGAAATCCTGAAACTCCTGAGAAAACTGCAAGCCGAGACGGGCATGGGCATGATCTTCATCACCCACGACCTCGGCGTGGTGGCTGAAATCGCCGACGACGTGGCCGTCATGCACGACGGCGTAATCCTCGAGCGCGGCCCCGTGGCCGACATCCTCAACCACCCGAAGCACCCCTACACGCAAGGCCTCCTCGCCTGCCGTCCGCCCCTTGGGGTGAGGCTCAAGCGACTGCCGGTCGTCAAGGAGTTCCTCGACGGACAATGGCAAGGCGGCAAACGACAGATCCTGAACGACTTGCAGATCCTTCCCGAAGAACGTGAACAGCACCTCAAGACGCTCTACAGCCGCCAGCCGCTCCTGAAGGTGGAGCACCTGAAGACGTGGTATCCGCTGCGCAAGGGCGTACTAAACAAGGTGTATGGCCACGTGAAGGCCGTCGATGACGTGAGTTTGGAAGTCTATGAGGGCGAGACGCTTGGCTTGGTGGGCGAGTCGGGCTGCGGCAAGACCACGCTCGGACGCTCCATCCTGCGCCTTGCCGAACCCACCGGCGGCAAGGTGTGGTTCGATGGCATCGAAGTTACTTCACTGAAAGGCAGCGACTTGCGCGACTTCCGCCGACAGGCGCAAATCGTGTTCCAAGACCCCTACTCTTCCCTCAACCCGCGCATGACCATTGGGGAAGCCATCGCCGAGCCGATGCGGGTGCATTCGGGACGGGGGATTTCCGAACACGGCTGCCACGGTTTGAGAGCCCTACAACGAGACGCCGTTTGCGACTTGTTGGAGCAAGTCGGCTTGCAGGCCGACCATTACAATCGCTATCCCCACGAGCTATCGGGCGGGCAGCGGCAGCGTGTTTGCATCGCCCGCGCCTTGGCCGTCAACCCGCGCCTCGTCATCTGCGACGAGTCGGTGTCGGCCTTGGACGTCAGCGTGCAGGCCCAGGTGCTCAACCTGCTCAACCGGCTGAAACAAGAGCGCGGCCTCACCTACATCTTCATCTCGCACGACCTCGGCGTGGTGCGATTTATGAGCGACCGCGTCGTGGTGATGTTCAACGGCAGGCCCGTGGAAACCAACGACGCCGACACGCTGTTCGAGCATCCGCAAAACGCTTACACGCGGAAATTGATTGACGCTTTGCCGGGGAGGAGGTTTGGTTTAGAGTTTAGAGTTTAGAGTTGGGAGTTGGGAGGGGTGCAGCGTTTCGTTCCGACGTAGGTCACGACCTACGGTTACGTGATGTTCCGTCCCTTTGGGACGGTGCGACGAGCCAAAAACAACATTTCAACAATTAAACAACCAACAATTCAACAATTATTGCTATTTTTGCCGCCCATTTTTCACACATTAATACCTTAATCCAATGACAGACTACGAAAACTCTGGCAAGCGTCCGCGCACCAGAAGACCTGCTGAAGAAGAGGAATTCCAGCAGAGAAGATCCTTCAAGTTCTATCACCGCGAGGGTGACGAGGAAGGAAGAGACAGCTTTGGCGACAAGCCGAGAGGTGAACGCCGCTTTGACGACAGAGGCGACCGCAAGTTTGGCGACCGCCCACGCAGAAGGTTCGACGACGACGACCGTCCGAGAAGAAGGTTCGACGACGACGACCGTCCGAGAAGAAGATTCGATGACGACAGACCGCGCCGCCGTTTCGACGACGACAGACCACGCGAGCGCCGTTTCCATGACGACGACCGTCCGAGAAGGAGATTCGACGACGACGACAAACCGCGCAGAAGGTTCGATGACGACAGACCGCGCCGCCGTTTCGACGACGACAGACCACGCGAGCGCCGTTTCCATGACGACGACCGCCCGAGAAGGAGATTCGATGACGATGACAGACCGCGCAGAAGGTTCGACGACGACAGACCGCGCCGCCGTTTCGACGACGACAGACCACGCGAGCGCCGTTTCCATGACGACGACCGCCCAAGAAGGAGATTCGACGACGACCGCCAACGCAGAGATTTCGACGAAAACGAAGAGCCGCGCCGTGGCCGCAAGGGATACATCAGGGAGAAAGACCCGATGTATGACCGTCCGAAAGCCACGGGCGAAATCCGCTTGAACAAATACTTGGCCGACTGCGGCATCTGCTCGCGCCGCGAGGCCGACGACCTCATCAAGGCCGGCTGCGTCATGGTGAACGACGAAGTGATCACCACGATGGGCTACAAGGTGAAGACCGAGGACAAGGTTGTCTATGGCGGGCAGACGCTCAACCGCGAGAAGCTCCGCTACATCCTGCTCAACAAGCCCAAGGGCTACATCACCACTTCCGACGACCCCTACGAGCGCGACACCGTGATGGAGCTGGTGAAGAACGCCTGCCACGAGCGCATCTTCCCCGTGGGCAGGCTCGACAAATCGACCACCGGCCTGCTGCTGTTCACCAACGACGGCGACTTGGCCAAGAGGCTCACCCACCCAAGCACCGAAGTGCCGAAGCTCTATCAAGTCACGCTCAACAAGCCCCTCACCAAGAACGACATGCTTCGCATCGCAGAGGGCATCGAGCTTGACGACGGCCCCATCGCCGCCGACGCCATCGCCTACGACCAAGACAACGACAGCAAGAAGGTAATAGGCATCGAGCTGCACTCGGGCCGCAACCGCATCGTGCGCCGCATCTTCGAGCACTTGGGCTACGAGGTGGAGAAACTCGACCGCGTCATGTTCGCCGGCCTCGACAAATACCGCCTGCCGCGCGGCGAATGGCGCTTCCTCACCGACCTCGAAGTGGTCAACCTGAAGAAGTTCTGAGCGTGAACGACACTACGCGACAATACATCAACGAACACTTGGACGACGACGTGCCGACACTCGCCTTGAAAAAGGCACCTGTCGGCACTGACTTGTCTTTGGCCCTCCGCCAAATCGAGGCGCGGCAACTCTTGCGGAAGAAAGCCCCCGAGTGGAGCGCCAACGGCGACCTGCTCTTTCCCCTAAGGCTTCCCATCGAGCAATGCTCATCGGAAGCCACGGCACGATACAAGGCCCAACTGCTGGAAGGCGACACCTTTGCCGACCTCACTGGAGGCTTGGGCATCGACACCTATTACCTTTCGAAACGATTCCGACAAGGCGACTACGCAGACCCCGACCCCGAGCTTTGCGCCTTGGCAAGGCACAATTTCGGCACACTCAAAGCCCCCATCACGGTGTGGAACGAGGATGCCGAAACCTTCCTGAGCCATTGCGGCGCCTACGACTGCCTTTACATCGACCCCTCGCGCCGCGACACCCACGGACGCAAGACCATCGCCATCAGCGACTGCACCCCCAACGTGGCACAACTGCAAGACCCGCTGCTGCAAAAAGCCCCAACCGTGCTCGTCAAGCTTTCGCCCATGCTCGACGTAAAACAAGCCTTGTTGTCGTTGCGTCACGTGAAGAAAGTCCATGTCCTG
Organism: Bacteroidales bacterium; assembly: GCA_017439405.1. Taxonomy (GTDB): domain Bacteria; phylum Bacteroidota; class Bacteroidia; order Bacteroidales; family F082; genus Limimorpha. Next base: position 24,276 of record JAFSJF010000112.1, on the reverse strand, counting down.
GCCGTTGCAAACGAATGCAAAGAACTGGTTTTCAATCTTGAACGTGACTTCGACGGGACAACTGAACTCTATTGCGCCAACCTGCAGACCACCCAACCCCTACTCCACTTCACCCAAGAAGAAGAGCGATCGTGCCCCCTGCGACTCGCCGACCACCCCCAACGCTACCTCTACGAACCCAACGCCGCCCTGCTGAAGGCCGGCTGTTTCAAATTGGTTGCCGAAAGGTTTGGCCTTCGCAAACTGCACGAGAACAGCCATCTATACACTTCGGAAAGCCGGATTCCCGACTTTCCGGGACGCGTTTTCGAGATAGAAGGCTGGGAACCCTACAACAAGAAGGTGGTCCAAACCCTTTTGCCCGACCTTGTCAAGGCCAACCTTGCCGTGCGCAATTTCCCCCTTCGCGCAGAAGAGCTTCGCAAGACGCTGAAAATGAGCGAAGGCGGCGACGTTTACCTATTTGCCACAACGCTGAAAGGCGGGGAAAAGGCACTCATCAGGACGAAAAAAGCCGCTTCCTGAGAAACGGCTTACAAAAAGAAAGAAATACATTATTACCTCTTGTCGGGGATTCCAAATTTGACCCACCACGTCTGGTCGTATTTCGTCTTGATGGCCTTCTTGACTTTCTTGGTACGACCTTTCAACACGTCCAACGCGGCGTGGGCTTCCTCGCTCTTCTTGCGGAATTCTTCCTGCATCTTATCCAGTTCGGCCGAAAGTGCCTCCAAGCGCTTGCAGTCCTCCTCGATCTTCAGCATGGTGACTTCGTCAACACCCGATTCGCGACCCATCCGTTGGTTTCTCTTGATTCCAGTGATGATGAGCTTTGTCTTCTCAAGTTGATCTTTAAAAATTTGATACATAGCAACAAATAAATTTGATGGTAGTTTTGGTCTTTTTTTGCGTTTGCAAAAGTAGTAAAAAGTCAACAAACACAAAGCATCAGCCACGTTTTTTCTACAGTTTTTTTTCTTTTGCAAGGCCAAAACGCGCCACTTGTACGGGAAAACGGAAAAAGTCGTATCTTTGCGGTCTTAAAACCAAACGCGATGTACGCACTGTTCAAAAAAGAAATCAGCAACTTCCTCAGCTCCTTGATCGGCATTATGGTGATTGTGGTGTTCCTGCTGATTACGGGGCTGTTCCTGTGGGTGTTCCAAAGCGACTTCAACGTGCTGAACTTCGGTTACGCCAACCTTGACAGCCTATTTATCCTCGCCCCATGGGTGTTCCTTTTCCTCGTGCCATCGGTGACGATGCGCAGCTTTGCCGAGGAGAACCGCACGGGCACCATCGAGCTATTGGCCACCAAGCCCCTTTCGGACTGGCAAATCATCTTGGCGAAGTTCTTGGCGAGCGTGGCGTTGGTGCTGCTGGCGCTGCTGCCCACACTTGTCTATTACATCTCCGTCTTCCGCCTGGGGCTGCCCGTCGGCAACCTCGACTCGGGCGGCATTTGGGGGTCCTACATCGGCTTGTTCCTGCTCAGCTCGGGCTTCGTCAGCATCGGCGTCTTTTGCAGTTCGCTGACCAACAACCAGATACTCGCCTTCATCCTCTCGGTGTTCCTCTGCGGATTCCTCTACATCGGCTTCGAGTTCATCTACTCGCTGTCGCTGTTCGGGCGCGTTGACCTGTTCATCCAGCAGCTTGGCATGAGCGCCCACTATGCCTCGCTGAGCCGTGGCGTCATCGACACGCGCGACGTGCTCTATTTCCTCAGCGTCATCGCCCTGTTCCTGAGTGCAACCAAGCTGGTTCTCGCAAGTCGCAAATGGTAAAAGGAGGGAAAACAATGGAAAACAAACGCAAGAGCAACAAGAAAAGCCAACTCGTGGCCTTCGCCGTCACGGTGGTGATTGTGATGGTCGCCAACGTGATCGGCAATTTCGTCTTCACCCGCTTCGACCTGACGAGCGAGAAACGCTACACGCTGTCGCCTACGACGAAGGAGATCCTGAACGGACTGGACGACTATGTCTATTTCAAGGTCTATCTCGAAGGCGACTTCCCGGCCGGCTTCAAGAAGCTGCGCCGCGAGACCAAGGAGATGCTCGACGAGTTTCGCGCCTACACGAAATACATCGACTATGAGTTCGTCAACCCATCGGAAAGCAGCGACGCCAACGAGCGCAACGAGACCTACAAGCTGCTCTACCAGTCGGGCCTCAACCCGACCAACCTGAACGTGAAAAACAGCGACGGTTCCTCGAAGCAGATGATCATCTGGCCCGGAGCCTTGGTAAGCTACCGCAACGACACCGAGATTGCCATCGACCTGCTCGAGAACCAAGTGGGGCTGAACGACGAAGAAGCCCTGAACGCCTCGATGCAGAACCTCGAGTTCCGCCTCATCGACGCGGTGAAGAAGGTGACGCGGCTGCAAAAGCCCAACATCGCCTTCATCGAAGGCCACGGCGAGCTCGCTCCGATGGATGTCTATGACATCACGCAAAGCCTTTCGCAACACTACAACGTGGGGCGCGTGGAAATCGGAGGCCGCATCGATGCGCTGATGCACCGCACCCAAAACGAGGAAGTGGACATCAAGGCCTTCGTCTCCTATGACGCCATCATCATCGCCAAGCCCACCCAACCCTTCGACGAGCGCGACAAGTTCCTCATCGACCAATACATCATGCACGGAGGCAAGGTGCTTTGGCTTGTCGAACCCGTCTATGCCACGATGGACAGCCTGCAAAGCCAAGAGTCAACCATCGGCACCGAGATGGACCTCAACTTGGACGACATGCTCTTCAAATACGGCGTGCGCCTCAACCGCAACCTGCTGCTCGACCTCACCAGCGCCTCCATCGTCATCCGCACGGGACAGATGGCTGGCCAGCCGCAGATGGAATACTACCGCTGGTTCTATTTCCCCTTGCTGCAAGCCGCTTCCGAGCATCCCCTGGTGCGCAACATGAATGCCATCAAAGCCGACTTCGTCAGCTCCATCGACGCGACCACCTCGGCCAACGGCATCGAGCAAATTCCTCTGCTGAAGACATCAGACTACACCAAGATTTCGGGAGCGCCCGTCTTCATCAGCCTCTCGATGCTCAGACAGACCCCCGACCGGCGTTTCTTCCCCTCGAAAGGACAAAACGTGGCTTACCTGCTGAAAGGCAGTTTCCCCTCGCTTTACGCCAACCGCATTCCGCAGGAAATCGTCGACGACCAAGCCATGCAGTTTCTACCCGAAAGCAAGCCCACCGCCATGATTGTCGTGGCCGATGGCGACATCATCCGCAACCAAATCGACATCCGTCGGAAGATGCCCTTGACCTTAGGCTTCGACCAATACACGGGCAACACATACGCCAACAAGGAGTTCATCGAGAACTGCATCAGCTATTTGGTCGACGGCGAAGGCTTGATTGACATCCGCTCACGCGAGCTGAAAATCAGGCTCTTGGACATGACCAAAATCGCGAAGGAACGGACGAAATGGCAACTCATCAACACCATGGTTCCCATTGGGTTAATCATCGCCATGGGCTTCGTCATGGCCTTCATCAGAAAGAAAAAATACAGCAAAAAATAATCCGAAATGAAGAAGAATAACCGAATCACCATCATCATTGCCGCCCTGTTGGTCGTCATCGCGGGCATATTAATATGGAACAACCGTTACCTCTCGACCATCCGTGGCGAAGCCGCCGACTTCCAGGTGTGGGACACGGCCTCCGTCACCAAGGTCTATCTCGCCGACCGCTTCGACCACGAGTCGCTGTTGGAACGCCAAGACGACGGCTGGCTGCTCAACAAGACCTACAAGGCCCACACGAAGCAAGTCCAATACTTCCTGACCACTTTGTACAAAGTACGGATCAAGATGCCGGTATCACGCGCCAGCCACGACCATATCGTTAAGCAATTGGCAGTCAACAGCACCAAGGTGGAAGTTTACCAAATGGTGCCCCGCATCAACCTGTTCAACCGCGTCAAGCTGTTCAACCACGAGAAGCGCACCAAGGTGTTCTATGTGGGCGACGCCACCAAGGACAGCAGCGGCACCTTCATGCTGAAAGAGGGCGCGGAGAAGGCCTACATCGTTTACATTCCGGGCTTCAGAGGCTTCATCACTACCCGCTTCACCGCCAATCCCGACGACTGGCGCGACCACACCATCTTCAACGCCAGCATTGCCGACATCCAGTCTGTCACCGTCGAATTCAACCGAGAGCCGCACTCCAGCTTCCGCTTGGACAACAACGGGCGGCACGAATACCGGCTGACCCGCCTCGCCGACAACACTTCCATCCCATACGACACCCTCAAGGTCATCAACCTGCTCTCGTCGTTCAGCGATGTCCGCTTCGAGTCGCTGCTCAACAACCTGATGAATCCGCAACGCCGCGACTCCATCGTCAACTCGCCCTTCCTGCATCGCATCACCCTGACCACCAAGGACGGGCACGTCACCCAACTGACCACCTTCGAGAAACTCGTGACCAACACGTCCATCCACGAAATCGAGGGACTTTTGGACGAAAACGGCAACCCCCTCGACCCCATCGACCACGACCGCATCTACGGCCTGTTCAACGAAGGAAAGGATTTCATCCTGCTGCAATACTACATCTTCGACAAGGTGCTCCACCCCGTCGAATACTACGAGGCAGGCCACCCGATAATCAATGACATCGAGTTTTACGAAGTGTTCGACTGACCCCTCAAGCACATGAAAATCCTGCTGATCGCCATCGGCAAGACGGATGACGACTACCTCGTCAGCGGCATCAAGAAATACGTGGGCCGAATAGGGCATTACGTCTCCTTCGAGATGAAGGAAATCCCCGACCCGCGCAACCGCAAGACCCTCAGCGAGGAGCAGCAGAAAAAAGCTGAGAGTTTCTTCATATTAAGCCAATTGCAGCCCGCCGACCAAGTCATCCTTTTGGACGAAAACGGCAAGCAGTTCACCTCAATAAACTTCGCCGAAAGCCTTGAAAAACAGATGGCCTCGGGTGCAAAACGTTTGGTTTTCGTCATCGGCGGACCTTACGGCTTCGCGCAAGAGGTTTATGACCGCGCCAACGGCCAGCTGTCGCTCTCGCCCATGACCTTCAGCCACCAGATGGTGCGACTGATCTTCGTCGAACAGCTTTACCGCGCCCTCACCATCCTGAAGGGCGAACCCTATCACCATCAGTAAAAGAAAAACCATGAAAGCATTAAAACCAATCTTTTTCCTTTGTGCAGCAATTTGTTTCACAGCTTCTTGCAAGAAAGACGTCGATATGACCCTTGTGCAAAAGACCGTTTTTGAAAACGCCGACATCCGGCAAATCGAAGTCAGCGATGCCTGGGAAGTCAGAGTGGTCGCCGACAGTGCCAACAGCTATGTCGAGGTGGAGTATTCGGCCTATCTGGAGCCTTACCTGAAGACGAAAATGGAAGGCACGAAACTCGAAATCGGGTTCACGGGCAACGTATATCCCGCCATCAACTCCGTTTTCCGCGCCATCGTCCACACGGGCAAAATCGAGAAAATCGAGGCATCCGAAGCCTCTCGACTGAACTTTTTCGGGCATTTCGCCGCTACGAGCGACACCTTACACATTGGTTTGGACGACGCTTCGATGTGTTCGGGGCTGGACTATTCAGGCCACATCTGCAACATTTCCATCGAAGACGCATCGCATTTCCTTGATTTCCATCTTTCGGGATACAACTGCGAGGTCAAGGCCAGCGATGCCTCCACTTGCAAGGGTATTTTCGACATGAGCTGGCATTTCGGTGTCGAACTGGGCAGCGCGTCACAACTCGTCACCTTCGGGGGCGGCGCACTTTACAATACAATCAAATTGCAGGATGCCAGCTTGTTAAACATGGCCCAGTCCGATATGCACGAGGCGTTTGTCGACCTGTCGGGGGCATCTGAAGCCACAGTCAAGGTGGATGGCATGATAGAAGGCTCCGCACGGGATTCATCCACCTTGTATTTGATGGGCAATCCGGAGAACAATATCGACTGCGACGAGAGTTCTTCTGTGATTCCGCTGTGATTTTGGCCTGAAATTTGATAGTTTCGCGCCATATCCAACAATTCAAACCAAATTATTACTAATTTTGTCAAAAATTTCAACGCAATGAAAAAGACCATCCTTTTGTGCACGGCCATCCTCTTTGCCGCCGTCGCTTTCGCCCAGTCCAACCTTCCCATCGATGCGAAAACAGAGAAAATCACTTTCCGCAAGGTTATTAATACCGTAGGCTCTGAAGACGAGGTCTATAACCGCATTTTCAGTGGTTTCATGAACAGCTTCTACAAGAGTCCCGCCACGATTCTCCAACAGAACGACGGGCGCACCATGAAAGGCAAGCACCAGTTCCAGTTGGACAACGGCGACCCGGTGAAGTCGAAATGGCCTTGGATCACCTACCGTTTCATCATCGAGGTGCGCGAAGGTCGCGTGCGCTACACCCTCACCGACTTCATGCAAAAGACCCAAAGCAACCACCCTTGCGAGGAATGGATGGACAAGGAAGACCCTCTGTATCAACCTGTTTGGGACAGTTACCTGAACCAAATCGTCGAGTTTGGCGAAGATTGGGGCAAGCAGTTTGAGGAGAAACTCATCCCCGAAAAAGTCATCGAAGAAGAGGATTGGTAAACTGAAATGGACACTCGCGAACGCATAAAGAAAGGCTTCTCGAAGCTTCTCAAAGAAGAGAAGTTGAAGCTGATTGCCAACTACTTCGAGAACCCTGGCGAGGTCGTAAGCCTGCTGAAGAGCTACTGGCACGCCGACTCGAAGCAGCAGCAGCTTTTCGATGAGTTCAGCGAGAACACCATCACCAACTTCTTCATACCCTACGGCATTTCGCCCAACGTGACCATCAACGGGAAGGACTATATCGTCCCGATGGTCATCGAGGAGAGCTCGGTCGTAGCCGCAGCCTCGGCGGCGGCCAAGTTCTGGGGCGAAAGGGGCGGCTTCCATGCCGAGGTCATAGACGTGCGCAAGGTCGGACAGGTGCATTTCGGTTGGAGTGGAGGCAAGGAAAAACTCTTTGAGCTGTTTCCCGAAATCGAGAAACGCCTCTTGGCCGACACTGATGCCATGACCGAGAAGATGCGCAAGCGCGGCGGCGGCATCGTTGCCATGAAGCTCATCGACTTCACCACGCAAATCCCTGACTATTACCAGATTCGCGTCGAGTTCAAGACTGGCGATGCCATGGGAGCCAACTTCATCAACTCCGTCTTGGAGCAGTTCGGGCACAGCCTGCAAGACTTCTTCGCCGAGCAAAACGACCTGCCCGAAGAGCTGCGCAAGGTGGAAATCATCATGACCATCCTGTCGAACAATACGCCCGACTGCCGAGTGAAGGTTTGGGTGGAATGCCCTGTCAGCCAGCTGGATGGCATCGACGAGCACCTTTCGGGCGAAGAATACGCCAAGAAATTCAAGAAGGCTGTCGATATTGCCCACATCGACGTCGACCGCGCCACGACGCACAACAAAGGCATCTACAACGGCATCGATGCGGTGGTCATCGCCACGGGCAACGACTTCCGCGCCATTGAAGCTGCCGGACACACTTTCGCCTCGCGCAACGGGCATTATGAGAGCCTGTCGAGCGTTACAATCGAAAACAGCATCTTCCATTTTGAGGTGGAGGTGCCGATGGCCTTGGGTACCGTGGGCGGCCTGACAAGCCTGCACCCCTTGGCCAAAAAGACCTTGGAACTTTTGGGCAACCCCACCGCTCCCGAGCTGATGATGGTGGCCGCCACGATGGGCTTGGCCAACAACTTCAGCGCCGTGCGCTCCCTGACCACCAAGGGCATCCAAGCAGGACACATGAAGATGCACCTGAACAACATCCTCAACCAATTGAATGCCAACGAGGAAGAGAAGAAAAAAGCTCGGGAGGCGTTCAAAGACCAAACCGTATCTTTCGCTGGAGTTGAAAAGTTTTTGGAGTCACTACGGAAATAAGACGTGCTATTTCCTGTTTTTCCCAAACAAATCCGAATGGGTTCCCGTGCGTTGGAGGGAAACGATTCGGATTTCCGTGTCTTTAATGTAAATCAGCAGCCAATCGGGGTTAATGTGGCATTCCCAGCAGCCTTCATATTGGCCATGAAGCTGGTGGTTGCGGTTTTTGACTGGTAGTTCTTCACCATCCAAGAGTTTCTTGACAATTTCGTTCAAACTCACTTCGTCCAAACCACGACGACGAGCCAACTTCAAATCCTTGAGATACCGTTTACTCAAATGAAGAGAGAACTTGGCCATGACACTCACAGGTTATTGACGAGTTTCAAATAATCCTCATAAGAACCGACTTCAATCAATCCTTTGCCATTCATCGCGTCCTCGATGACTTTCATCGTCTCATCGTTAAGATAATCGCCAGTTTCAGGGTCATATAGGCGAGGCTTTTCTTTCTTTTTCTTTTCAATGCTCCAGCCCATTTTCTTTGCCATTTTCTTGAAGAAAGAAACATCGTCCTTAGGCACATTAAGCATAAATGTGTCGAATTGTGCAGTTGGTGTGACCGTTCCGTTCATAATGATTAAATTGAATTACGGTGCAAAGTTAGCATTTTTTCCACGAATTGCCATTTGAAGTAAAAAAAAACATAGTTTTGCATTTGCTTAATCAGATTTGTCCAAAGATGAAATCCTATTACCATTCCCACGGAAAATTCCTCCTGACAGGCGAATACCTCGTCCTGCGAGGCGCTTTGTCGTTGGCTTTGCCCTTGAAATTTGGGCAAGACCTTGAAATAGAACAACTTGAAACCAACAACGGTCAACTTTTCTGGAAAGCATGGCGACCCGAAGGAAAATGGTTCTCCGTGACCATGAACCGCAACAATCTGGTCAATTTTTCCACCAATGCCCCCGACAAAGCCCTAATGTTAAGCCAGATTTTGCAAGCCGTCAAAAGCCTGAATCCCAATGCCTTTGAAGGAAACGACTTGAACTTCACCACCCGCCTCGATTTTGACCCGAACTGGGGCTTAGGCAGCAGTTCCACCTTGATTGCCAATCTCGCAAGATGGGCCAATGTAAATCCCTACGAACTGCTGAAACTGACTTTCGGCGGCTCGGGCTATGACATCGCCTGCGCCACGGCGGAGCAACCGATTTATTACCAATTGATTGACGGCAAACCGCAAGTGGAAACAATTGACTTCCAACCGCCTTTCGCCGAGCACCTCTTTTTCGTCTACCAAGGCCAAAAGCAAAGCTCGTCAAAGGAAATCAAGGCTTTCTTGGAAAAGGCTAATCCCACTGATTTACAGAATGATATTGAAGCCGTTTCGAAAATCAGCCGTGCCTTGCCGAAATGCGAAAGTTTGGACGAGTTCGCCATGCTCTTGCAATGCCACGAGCGCATCATCGCCCGCTGCATCGGGCAGGAACCTGTGCAAAAGCGTTTCCCCGACTTCGAGGGCGTTTTGAAATCATTGGGGGCTTGGGGCGGCGATTTTATTTTGGCTGCTACGGGATGGGGTGAAAATCAAGTGAGGGAATACTTCAAAAAATATGGTTTGGAGGTGGTTTTTGGATATTATCCGTTTGCATATTCAAAATAATGTGTAATTTTGCAAGCAAAACCACCACACATGACTGGACAGCGATACATCAGCCCTTACACCGACTTCGGCTTCAAGTACATCTTTGGCAGTGAGCTGAACAAGGAATACTTGATTTCGTTCCTGAACGCCTTATTCGAAGGCAGGCACAACATTAAGGACGTCACCTACCAAAATTCGGAGCATCTGGACGAGGTGGTGTATTCGCGCCGTGCCATCTTCGATGTGTATTGCACCACTGACAAAGGCGACCACATCATCGTGGAGATGCAGAACGTGGACCAGGACTATTTCGTCGACCGCATGGTGTATTATTCCACTTTCCCCATTCGCGAGCAGGCCAAACGCGGCGACTGGGACTATAAGCTGAATCCCGTCTATACGATTGGCATCTTGAACTTCATCTTCGACAAGAATAGTGAGGATGTCCACCACGAGGCCAAGCTGATGAACGTGGCGACCAAGGAAGTGTTCTACGACAAGCTGTCGTTCATCACGATTGAGTTGCCGAAGTTCAACAAGAAGGAAGACGAGTTGGTGACGCTTTACGACAAGTGGCTGTTCGTGTTGCGCAACCTTTCGCGGTTGATGGAACGCCCCGCCGCTTTGCAGGAAAGGGTGTTTGCCTCATTGTTCCGCCACGCTGAGATAGACAAGATGCAACCCAACGAGCGCCGGCAATACGAGAAATCCTTGTTTGACTACAACGACATTAATAATAGTAATGTGAAGCACTTCCGCGAGGGCAAGGAAGAAGGAGCAAAAGAAAAGGCTATTGAAATCGCCCGCAAGCTGAAAGCCGCCGGTGTGGACGAAGCCGTCATTCTCGCCACAACAGGCCTGACAAAAGAAGAAATAAACCAACTTTGAAAACATATTTCATAACCCATAAAACAAACAACACAAAAACAGAAAGAACATAACCCTACATAATTAACCCCCTGAGCTTTACGCTCTTGTTCTCTCAACTGAAAACTGGACACTTTCATCGGAAGAGAATAAGTGACGAAAGTTCACGCTATGGCGTGGGCTTTTGCGCTTACCTTTCCGATCGGTAGTCCAGAAATAATCCGCAGTTGAAGGTAATGCAAAAAGCTTCCACGCTTTTCTTATTGCTTTTTCTGAACGAGAGTGGAAGCCAGGAATGTTGAAAAGCAATAATCCAATTTAAACAATAACAACAAAAAAAAGGAGGAAATTAAAATGAAAAAAATGATTGTAATTATGCTACTATTTTTAGGTGGCATACTAAATGCACAAAACTATCTCCATGTCAACATCACGGAGATACAAGATTGGATGACGTATAAATATTGTACGTCACAGTATGATGGTATTGTGTTAGAAAAGGAGATTGGTTGTGAAGATGAATGTCATTGGATAGTCCAAATCATCAATGGCGAAACTACCAACTACACAACCGATGAAATTATCTTACTACCACTGGATCACTCCTACTATCACATAACATACACCACCCCGTGGTGTAGTATCAATTGGAGAGAATTTGACGTGAAGTCTATAAACTTCCAACTAAATGAGCCTTTCACACAAGATTACATCTGGAAACGCAGTGAGACATCCACAACACTGAACGCATACAGTGGCGAAGGCTACAGCTATCAATGGTCAACAGGCTCTATGAACTCCACCATCACAGTCACCCAACCCGGCACTTACTGGGTCCGCATTTTCAACGATTGCGGAGAACTCAGCGACACCATCAAAGTTTGTAACAATGTCGAAATCGACTTGGCTACTTGCGACCTCGAAACAAACCTCAACATCGTAACGTGGCCAACAAATCCAGCACAAGCCGAGTATGTAGGCCAAGTTGTCATCAAACGTGACGGCATACAAGTCGGCACTGCAAACTACGCCGACGGATACTTCCTTGATAACATAGGAAGTGATGCTGCCTCTCGTACCTACACACTCACAGCCATCGCCACAGACGGCACAGAATGTCCCATCGTATCCTATCCCAAGGAAACCATCCACATGGCCTACCTCACCGGTATCAACAATACCATCGAGGTCAACTGGAATGTCCCTGCGGGATACGACTTGCTCGGCTACAATATCTGTGAGTGGCATGAAGACGACGGTTCGCTCACCGTCATCGATTATGTCGGAGCCAGCGTGACAAGCTACACCTGCTCGGAGAGCCAGTTCGACGAGGGTTACATCGTCGTGCAAGGCGTAGAGGCTGGCAAGAATGGCGAAACGCGCCTCCTCTCCAACCGCAGTTTGGATTTAGTCGGCCTCGGCGAGAACGAGGCAACGGCATTCAAGGTTTATCCGAATCCTGCCAAAGGCCGTTTCACGATTGAGGGCACGGGCAAATTGACTGTCACCAACACCCTCGGGCAGACCATTTTGACCCGCGAAATTGAAGGGAAAGAGATTGTGGAACTGCCGCGAGGGATGTATTTCGTGAAGTTGGGCGGAATGACACGGAAAATCGTGGTGGAATGATTCTTGGCACGCAGAACTCGCAGAACTATGGGAAGCGCAAAGCGACGATTTTTCTTGGCACGCAGAATCAGCTGAATTATGGGAAGCGCGAAGCGACGCGGTTTCGTCCAGCAGGATTCAGCGTATTCAGCGGTTTCTGCGTGAGATAATGTCACATTGTGACTTGTAGGACTGTCACATTGTGGCAGCCGCGATAAAACGACAATGCGGCTGCCGTGGTACGACAGCCCTACAAATCCTTCGGCCTTCGGGTCGGGGGATTTTTTTGTGCCATTTTACCACCATTCCAAAGAATAACCCTATCTTCGCAGCATAAAAACATCGGAAATGGAAAACATTTGGTTGAACGAAGCCTTCAAAGGCGAAGTGCCCGACTTTCACGGTCGCGTAGGCTGGCAATGCCCGTCTAACATTGCCTTGGTGAAATATTGGGGCAAACATGGAAAACAACTCCCTCAAAATCCGTCAATTAGTTTCACTTTGTCGGAATGTTGTACTGAAACTTTTGTGCAATACGAGAAAGCCGAACATTTTGGGTTCCAATTCTTTTTTGAGGGCAAGGAAAACTCCGCTTTTGGCGCGAAAATCGAGAAGTTTCTACTTGAGAATCAGTCGTTTTTCCCTTTCATTAATCAACTGAATCTGAAAGTTGAGAGCCGCAACACCTTCCCACATTCTTCGGGCATCGCTTCCTCGGCTTCTTCGATGAGTGCATTCGTGATGTGTTTGTTGGAAATAGAATCTATGCTAAGCGGCCTTTCGACAAGCTCAAGGGCCTTGACAAACTCGGTCCCTGAGCCTGTCGAAGGGCCGATTGATTTGTGTAAAGCCTCGTTCTTCTCACGATTGGCCTCGGGCAGTGCGGCGCGCTCGGTGTTTCCGAAAATGGCACTTTGGGGCGCAACGGACTGTTATGAAGGCAGTTCCGACGAATATGCCGTTCCGTTGGCTGACGACATCCACCCCGTTTTCAAGACTTTTCATGACAGCATTTTGATTGTCAGCGGCGAGACCAAGTCCGTTTCGAGTCGTGCCGGTCACGCCTTGATGGAAGGAAACCCTTACGCCCCAGCGCGTTATACACAGGCAAACGAGAATATCAAAAACCTACTTGCGGCTTTGAAGTCGGGCGACTTGGACACCTTTATTAATATCACTGAAAGCGAAGCCCTGCAACTCCACGCCTTGATGATGTGCTCCAATCCATCATTTATCCTGATGAAACCCAACACTTTGCGCATCATCGAGGAAGTCAGGACTTTCCGAAATGAAACCCAAATCCCGCTCTGTTTCACTTTGGATGCGGGTCCCAATGTGCATCTGCTTTATCCTGACAGCGAGGCGGAGAAAGTGGAAAACTTTATCAAGAGCGAATTGCTAAAGTATTGTAACCAAGGCCGTTGGATTGCCGACCATGTAGGCGACGGCCCGAAAAACTGCAGTGATGAGAGACCGTTACTATAGCAAAGTCATCCTTTTCGGCGAGTATTCGATGATTTTCGATGCCACCGCTCTGATGATTCCGCTGAAACGCTTTTCGGCGCAATGGCAATTTCCGCAAAGCCGGAACCACGCCTCATCGCTTCTATCCAACCACAGCTTGAAGCGGTTTTCAGAATATCTTACTGAAAAAGAACCGCTTGCCAGCATCATCGACCTTCCTACCCTAAAGAAAGATCTCAACGACAGCTTGTTTTTGGCCTCCAATGTGCCTTCGGGCTACGGCTTGGGCAGTTCGGGAACATTGGTCGCTGCGGTTTACGACCGCTACGCCGTGCAAAAAAACAACGATTATCTGCAACTGAAAACCCTTTTCGGCCTGATGGAGAGCCACTTCCACGGCAGCAGCAGCGGCATCGACCCGCTGCAATGCTATTTGGGCAAGCCGTTCAAAATCACGCCTGAAAAAGTGGAGTCGCTTGATGACGGTTTTCTTAAAAAAGACATCCACATCTGCCTGATTGACACGAATATAAAGAGCAACACCAAGCCTTTGGTGAACCATTTCAAAACGCAACGCGAGAATCACGATTTCTTGAACCGTTTCCAAACGGAATACATTCCCAATGTGAGAACCTGTATCGACACGATGATTGCAGGTGATAAAGAATTGTTTTTCCATTCATTAAAACAGATTACCAAAGGCCAGTTGGAGTTCCTTCGACCGATGATTACGGATAACACGCTCGACCTTTTCACCACCGATTACGACTTCAATTTCGGCGTAAAGATCTCAGGATCAGGCGGTGGCGGCTATGTGTTGGGCTTCACGGATAATGAGCAGCGAGCCTCGCATTTGCTCAAGGATTATGAGGCAATGTGGCTCTAATTTGCTATCTTTGCAGCCCGAATGTCAGCCCTGAAAAACATAGAACATTGGTTTGAACGCATCTTGACCACGGCCATCGACTTTTTCTATCCGCCGTTTCGCAAACTGTTGAGTCTCGAGCTGTTCCGCTATGCGGCCTGCGGCGGCATGAACCTCGTTTTGGAGTGGGTGCTCTACTATGTCTTCTACCATTTCGTCTTCCAAGGACAGGTGTTTGACCTCGGCCAGCTCCTTTTCAACCGAAACATAGCCTACTTAACCTTCACGCCCCACATAGCGGCATTCATCTTCAAGTTCCCCATCACCTTCCTCACGGGCTTCTGGATGGCACGCCACATCAGTTTCTCAAGCTCTACTTTGCGTGGCAGGACACAGATTGTCAGGTACTTGTTGGTTACCATTGGCAACATACTCATCAATTATCTCGGCCTGAAGCTCTTTGTCGAAGTGCTGCACATCTGGCCGACCATCTCCTATGTCATCATCTCCATCATCTGTGTGGCATTCAGCTATTTGAGCAACAAATTCTACTCTTTCAAAAAGGAAAAGAAAGAAAACAAAGCATAATGGACACTAAACGCACCTTCTTGGCCATCCACATCCCTTCCACCGCCGATTACACAGGCTTGGTCGATAGGCTGAAGAAAAAACTGGCCCACGAGAAATTCATCAACTACTGCCGTCCCGAAAACATCCACCTGACACTCAAGTTCTTGGGCAGCACGCCCGTCGACGACATTCCGGCCATCATCGAGGCCTGCCAAAAGGTGGCGAAAAACCACAAGCCTTTCACGATGGACTTCGACCGCACGGGACTCTTTGGCAGCAACCGTGTGCCGCGTGTGCTGTGGCTCGGCATGAACGACCAGCCCCAAGCCCTCTTCGACCTCGAAAACGACCTGCTGGACGCTTTCGACGGCTTGGGTTACCTGCGCGACCGCCAGAACTTCGTGCCGCACCTCACCGTTTGCCGCATCAAGTCGCTGGTCGACAAGCAGTTCTTCATGCAGGTTTACGACTCCATCGAGCCGAAAACCTACCTCCACGCCGACGTGAAGGAACTGGTGTATTACCAGAGTTTCCTGCAACCGACAGGGCCGTTTTACAAGGTTTTGAAAAAGATTCCTTTGGGGTGAAGGTTTTATTTTGTACTTTTGCCACAAAATAATGTCTTATGCCAGAAATAAGCCGTTTTTTGGGAATCATCATCACAATGAATTTTTCGGACCACAATCCGCCTCATTTTCATGTGAGATACAATGAGTATGAGGCATCTATAAGGATTAAGGACTTCGGGTTGATGATTGGTGACTTGCCGCCAAAGACTTTCGGGCTTGTTGCGGAATGGGCAAAGATGCACCAAGAGGAATTGATGCTTTGTTGGGAAGAAGCGAAGAAGGGTAATATTGTAAAAATCAAGCCATTATAAAATGAACTACGACTTGAAAAGCATAGAATACCAACACGATTACATTTACAAAGTGTCTTTTGAAGACGGCACTTCGGGGCTTGTTGATTTTGCCAATGTGATTGATACCACAAAGCCGTACAATGTGTTACTGAATTTGAATTTGTTCAAGAAAGCCTACATCCATCCTGAATTGAAAACCCTCACTTGGGCTGACGATTTGGATTACGACCCGATTATCCTTTATTATAAAGCAAACAAGATTCCGTTTCCAGCCTCATGGGGAGAAATACAATAAAAATACACTAACACAAAATGAATCAGTATTTTACAACTTAAAAATAGTCCAATTATGAAAAAGTCAGCATTAATCCTTGCGTCCGTCCTCGCTATGGCGGGCTGCACCAAGAAAAACAATGATTGCGTTTGGATTGAATATGATGCCTGGCACTTGCCAAAAGTCGTCAATGAATATCTGCCATATCAAGAGGGACAGCAACTGCTGTTTCTTCATGAATACGGCGATACCCTTCGTTTCGAGGTACGTAGCGTCCGTTTGGTAGATTACGATACGGCTCATTACACTTACAAAACAAATCCCTGCTATCCCACTGGAGATATTTTAGAAAGTGCAATGGTTCAACTTATCCGTTTGCCGGAATCCTATTTGGAGAACCAAAGTAAACAAGGCATTGAGCTGCAGATTTATGGTGCTGGCACCGAAAACGGAGGTATTAGTTGGCTTGAATATTGGATGTTTCCGAACATGTATCCTACATTTCAAAATCACAACATTCACTCGGAAAGATATAATGGTGATGTTGCGCTATTGGGCGATACGATTTCCATGGATAGGGACAATAAGGATGATTATATGACTAACGCTATACTTGTGAAAGGCAAAGGTTTGGTCAGTTTTCACGATGACCGCGACAACGGGGAATGGCTTTTGGTGGAAGAATAATCCTCACAGCGTTTCAGAATAAATTTCGCCTTTTGGAAGATAAAAACCCTTTCCAGAAGGCGAATTTATTTATTGTTTCGGTTTCCTTTGCTTTGAATACTTTTATTTTGTACTTTTGCAGTTCATCTGGATTGCTTGCGTGCCTCGCAATGACGTTAAGCGTGTCAAAAGTCCTGAACCTCGCAGTCTTGTGTTAATTCGAAATTTTGAATTTTAAATCTTAAATACAAAATCATGGAAATCAGAAAATTGGAACAAATGTTTGAGGTTTTGCGCAGCAAACCCAAGAAACGCCTCGTGGCCGCCTACGCCAACGACGACCACACGATTTGCGCGGTGAACGCCGCCGTCAAGGAAGGCCTCATCGAAGCCACCCTCATCGGCGATGAAAACGCGATAGCCGAAGTGTGCAAGGCCGAAGGCATCGACATGGCCAACTTCAAGGTCATCAACGAACCCGTCGACACGAAAGCCGCCACTATGGCCTGCGACCTCATTAATGCCGGCGAAGCCGACATCCTGATGAAAGGCTTGCTGCCTACCGACAAATACATGCGCGCCATCCTCAACAAGGAACGCGGCCTCTGCCCGCCCAACGTGACCTTGGCCCACGTCGCCGTTATCGAGAACCCCAACTACCACAAGTTGCTCGTGGCCTCCGATTGCGCCATCATTCCGTTGCCCGACCTGAAGCAGAAGCAAACCCTGCTGAAGTATGTCACCACCGTGTCGAAGGCCTTGGGAACGAGCTGCCCGAAGGTCGCCATGGTGACCGCCACCGAGCAGATGAGCGCCGGCATTCCCGCTTGCGTCGATGCCGCCATCATCGCCAAGATGGCCGAGCGCGGCCAAATCAAGGGCTGCGTGGTGGAAGGCCCCATCAGCCTCGACCTTGCCTTGGATGCCGAGACCGCTGCCATCAAGGGCATGAAGAACCCCGTGGCCGGCGACGCCGACTGCCTCGTGTTCCCCAACCTCGAAGCCTCCAACGTGTTCTACAAGTGCTGCACCAAGTTCGACAAGAGCGAGGTGGGTGCCATGCTGATGGGCGCCAAGGTGCCTTGCGTGCTTAGCTCGCGCGGCGACACCTCGAAGACGAAACTATATTCCATCGCCTTGGCCGCAATGTTAGCTTAAACATTAAAAATTCAACAATATGGCATACAAAATCCTAACGATAAACCCCGGTTCCACCTCGACGAAAATCGCCGTGTTCGAGGGCGAAGAGCAAGTCTTCAAGAAGAACCTGAAGCACAGCGCCGAAGAAGTGGCGAAGTTCGACCACATCGCCGACCAGAAGCCCTTCCGCACCGAAGCCATCCTTAGCGAGCTGAAAGAAGCTGGCATCGACCTCAAGACGATGGATTGCATCGTGGGGCGTGGCGGCCTGCTGCGTCCGCTTGTATCGGGTGTCTATGAGGTGAACGAACTCATGATTGAAGACCTGACGATTGGCTACAACGGCGAACACGCCTCCAACCTCGGTGGCCTGATTGCCAACGACATCGCCAAGGAAATCGGCGTGAAGGCCTACATCGCCGACCCGGTCGTTGTCGACGAGATGGACGAAGTGGCACGCTATTCGGGCCATCCGCTGTTTCCGCGCATCTCCATCTTCCATGCCTTGAACCAGAAGATCATCGCCCGCCAGTTGGCCAAGGACCTCGGACGCAAATACGAGGACATGAACATCATCGCCATCCACTTGGGCGGCGGCATCAGCGTGAGCGCCCACAAGAAAGGCCGTGTGGTAGATACCAACAACGCTTTGAACGGCGACGGCCCTTTCACGCCTGAGCGTGCTGGCTCGCTGCCGGCAGGTTTCCTTGTGGATGCTTGCTTCAGCGGCAAATACACCAAGAAGGAAATCGGGCAGATGCTGAAAGGCAAGGGCGGCTTCGTGGCCTACCTCGGCACCAACGATGCCCTCGAAGTGGAAAACGCCGTGAAAGCTGGCAACAAGGAATGGGAGAAAGTCTATGTGGCTATGGCTTACCAAGTGGCCAAGGAAGTGGGCGGTCTCGCGGCCTCGGCCATGAGCATGGATGTCGACGCCATCTTCCTCACGGGCGGCATGGCCTACGACAAAGGCTTCTGCGCCTTGGTGAAGAGCCACGTCGAGAAGATCGCGCCCGTATATGTCTATCCCGGCGAGGACGAGATGAAGGCCTTGGCCATCAACGGCTTGCGCGTCTTGACGGGTGAAGAAACGCCGAAGGTTTATCAGGCCTAATAATCGTTTGTAGAGACGGTGTGCACACCGTCTCTACCCTTTTGCACAAAAAAACAGGGTTACCAAACGCCGTCTATGGCTATTATGCCGATGCCTACCCTACCCTTTTGCACAAAAAAACAGGGTTACCAAACGACAACCCTGTTTTTTCGTTGATAACCAAAGGTTTATTCCCCTGGGAACAATTCATCGAGGATGGGCTGAATCGCACCGTCCATCTCCGTAACCTTCGCGTCAATGATGGCATCGTAACGGTCGCTCAGTTCTTGAGGCACATTGTCATAGTCGGCAAAAGCCACGACTTCGGCAAAGGCATTGTTGAATTCCAACACCTTGTCCGTGGAGAGCGCTTCACCGGCTTGATACTGGGCATACAGTTCATTGACAACCGCCTCAAAGTTGTCGAGGGCGGGCGTCAGGAACTCGGCGCACTTGGCGGCTTCTGCATTGTTGTAGGCCGTGGCGCGTTCATAGATGACATCAAAAGCAGCGTCGAGGTCCTCGTCGGAAATCTTGTTGTCATACTTCTCCTTCATCGACTCCAGCAGGTCAGACCTGTCTTTCATCGACTCGGCGAACATCAGGAAGTCTTCCGTGTTGTCGATTTGTGCAAGCGTCTGCTCGGCTTTGGTGAAGTACTCGTCGGCATCCTTGATCATGCTTTCCTTGGCCTTTTCAGACCCGCCGCCGCACGAGGTCATGGACAAGCCGATGACCACGACAGCAACGGCTAATGCAATCTTTTTCATAACGAATTGATTTTTAAGGCTTACAGGTCCTTATTCCTCGTCAAACATCTGCTCAAACTTGCCGAGAGCTTCTGTGTAACGATTGCTTAACTCTTTCGGAATGTTGTCGTAGTCGGCGAAGACATACACTTCTTCGGCGGCTTCCGTCACGGCTTCAAACAGGCCATGGAACGTTTCCTCGTCCATTTGCTCGTCGGCAAGGAACTTCTCGTACAAAGCATCGACGCTCTGCTCGTATTTCTCGATGGCGGGAGTCAGGAACTCGGCGCACTTGGCCGCTTCCACCTTGTTGTAGGCCGTGGCGCGGTCGTAGAGGTAGGACTGGATTTCCTCCATGTCGCTGTCGGAAATGCCCGTGATGTTGCCGTCCTTGTCAGAATAAGGGCCAAACAGTTGTTGCGAAAGCTCGTCTCTTTTGATTTCCATTTCGGCGAAGTGGTTCATGAACTCCTCTGCCGAGGTGATGGCTTGGACGTTGGTCTCGGCCTGGGCGAAGAACTCGTCAGCGGCCTTCATGATGGATTCTTTCGGCGACTCGCCGCCGCACGAAGCCATGGCCAAACCGATGACCAGGGCTGCAATTGCTAATGTAATTTTTTTCATGATGAATGAATTTAATTGGTTGAGTTTTAGTGAAGTTTTATGCCGCAAAAGTAGGCATTTATTGAATTGATATGCAAAAAAACGCAAAAAAAGCCTCAATTTCCGGCGCAGGCAGCCGTGGCCGCGCTCATCGTGATTCCTGTGATGCGCTCCAACTGGTGGGCGCAGGCTTCCAAGGTGGCGCCGGTGGTCAGCACGTCGTCGATGAGGAGGATGTGCTTGTTTTCCAGTTCTTCGGCGTGTCGCACCTCGAAGATGTCCTTCACGTTCTTGAAACGCTCGTCCGACGTTTTCTTGGTCTGGGTCTCGGTGTAAACCGCACGAACCAAGAACCTGTCGCCAATCGGGATGCCCGTCACTTCACTAATGCCTTTTGCAATCATCAGGCTTTGGTTGTAGCCGCGCTGCTTCTCGCGCTTCGGGTGCAGCGGCACGGGAATCAGGTAGTCGATGCCTTGGAACGGCGGTGCTTCCTTGATGCTCTCGCCCAGCTGCTGGCCGAGGAAGACGCCCGCTTCCTTGTTGCCCTTGTACTTCAACTCGTGGATGAGGTGCTGCACCTTGCCCGACTTGGCGAAGAAAAAGCAGGCCGTCACCGCGTGAAATCTGACCCGACCATAAAACGATTGTGCCAAAGGGTTGTCAGGATTCAGCTCGTAGCCTGTTTTGGGAAGCATGAAGCGGCATTTCAGGCACACCGTCTCCTCGTCCTTGAGCAACGGCTCGCCGCAAGCCGCGCACACGCGCGGATAGAACAGGTTGAGGATGCTATGAAGCCATTCACGGAAGGTCATGGCGGTAAGATTAGTTTCCTAAACGGATGTATTTCTTTCTCGGAACCATTGGCCTGACTTTACCCACCTTGCTTGTCGTGTCAAGTACATGCCTGTTTTTTCTGGCTTCGGCGGCCTCGTCGAGTTCATACATCCTATAGTCGATGGAATAGTCGAGCGAGTCGGGAAGCAGTTCATCGAACCGGCCTTGCTCGCGCAGCACTTCATTGTACATGCGACGGTTGCGCAACAAGGTGGCTTGCCTTCGAGCCGACTTGTTGTATTTGTCGTAAAGATATTGTATCGGGTTGGCGGTTACGGTAACCATGCCATTGCCTGCAGGAGTTCGGCTCAACCAAAGGTCGTCCAATTCCTCGTAGGTCTTTTCTATTTCGCGTGGTGTCTCCATCGAAGGCATGGTGATGAGCATTTCCTTGAAAGTCTCGTAGTTGTAGAACGGGAAAACCGCCACCTCGCGCAGCGTGATGGTGTCGCTCCTGAGACGAATGAACAACGTGTCCTGGCCATAGGCCAAAGTGGAATCGATGGGGATGAGACGGCGTGAATAGCCAAGGCAGCTCACCCAAAGCGTGTCGATGGCCTTGGCCGGAATGAGGAACTTGCCCTGCATGTTGGTTATGGTACCACAATGAGCCAGCTTGCTGATGACGTGCGTGTTGCGTATAGGCCTCAAGCTGTCGGCGCTGACCACATAGCCGTAATAGTACATCCGTCCGTGGTTGGCCTCGACTCCGCTTTGCGCAAAGCCGGCAACGCCGCAAAACAACAAAAGCAATATGACAATCCGTTGTTTCAATCCGTTCAGTTTAGGTTCAAACGCGGTTTCGTTTGTTTTATTTCATGAAAGGTCGCATCACGCGGTCGAAAATGCCGTTCATGTAAGCCAAGGCCATGCCATAGTTGCTGATGGGGATGCCGGCCTTCACGAAAAGGTTGGTCCTGTTAAGCAACTGTTTGCGCGTACTCATGCAGCCCCCGCATTGGATGGCCATGGCGTATTTTTCTGGCGAGGAGATGGGTGAAAGTCCGGCAACATATTCGAAGCGAATGTCTTTCCCTGTGAATTTCAACATCATACGAGGTAGTTTCACGCGCCCGATGTCTTCGCAAGTGCTGTGATGGGTGCATGATTCGAGCAGCAAGACCGTGTCGCCGTCCTTCAGTTGCGAAAGATGGGGCGTGCCTTTCACATAGTTGTCGAAATCGCCGCGCAACCGTGCCATGACGATGCTGAAACTGGTCAAGGGAATCTCCTTCGGAACAATTTTGCTGACCAACCCAAACACTTGACTATCAGTGACTATCAAGGCGGGTTGGGGCATTGTTTCAAGATATTGCTGCAAGAGGGTTTCCTTCAGAACCACGCAGATGCACTCGTTGTCGAGCACATCGCGGATGGCCATCACTTGGGGCAGTATGAGGCGGCCTTCGGGGGCCTCGGAATCGACGGGGCAGACCAGCACCACCACCTCGTTGGGCTGGATGATGCCGCCTAAGAGCGACACTTTTTGGTAGGCACTTGCGGGAATGGTCTGCTTCAACAGCTCGACGAGCGGAACGACACCTGAATGGCTCATGACACTGAAATCCAAGATTTTCGCACCAAATTCTTGGGCGACTTCTGTTTCCAGTTCGATGCCCAATGGTTCTTGGTCAGCCTTGTTGTGGACGATGAAAAAAGGCACCGCCAGCTCATGCATGCGGCGAATGAGGCGTTTTTCAGGTTCATCGAAGCGGTTTCCCGCAATGACGAGGATGGCACAGTCGATTTCCTCCAAGGCTTTCATTGACTTTTCCACCCTTTGGCGACCCAGCTCGCCCACATCGTCGATGCCGGCCGTGTCGATGAGTACACACGGCCCAATGCCGAAGATTTCGATGCTTTTCTTGACGGGGTCGGTGGTGGTGCCGGCAGTGTCGCTCACGATAGCGAGGTCTTGTCCCGTCAGGCGGTTGATGAGGCTGCTCTTGCCTACGTTGCGCCGGCCGAAAATACCAATATGCGGTTTGAGGTCTTTTGCCATATTGCTGATTTTGGCGCAAAAGTAATAAAAAGCCAAAAACGCGACTGACACTTTTTTCCTATTTTTGCCCCCATGAAACGGCACTTTTTCTTAGGACTGCTTTCGTTGTTGGCCTTGGTCGCCTGCGTCAAGGGCCCTGAGCCTGACGAAGGGCCGGGGCCAACGGTGACGCCCTCCCCCGCCTTGGCCGCCATCGACAGCCTGACGTGGCGGCGGCCCGACAGCGCGTTGGCCCTGCTGCTGCCCTGGTTCGACACCTGTAGAGACGCAATGCTTGCGTCTCCCACAAACAAGGCAGGCGGCACGGCATTGGAGACGCATTCAATGCGTCTCTGGAAAAATTCATATTTTTGCAGACCCATCTCCGTGCGCAAGTGACCCGCCACGGACACTTTCCAAAAACATACACTTACCAACGGAAACGGCACACTTACGGCCAAAACCGACACACTTACAAGACAAACCGACACACCCGCATACCGAGAAGACTGAAAACTGTATTTTTGCAGCGTCGTTAACAATACAAACCAACAAGTCATAAACAACAAACACCCATCGCCGACGACTACGTCATCACCTTCACCTTACCCAACGGGGACGAGTACTATGGCGAGTTCATGGTGACAGATTGAGCCTTAATTCCATGAACGCACTTTCGCTCATATCAGCCTTGCTGTTGGCCCTCGCCGCGCTGCTCATCGGCTGCGCAGGGCGTGGTGCCTTAGGGGGGAACGCCATGCCGAACAGTACGATCATGCTGCCAACAAAACAGGCCTTTTCGGGCGGCGGCTCGGGCAGAAGGCCGCCGCCCATCACCTTGCAAATGTTGGGGAAGAACCGCTTCACCTGTTGCCGCCCTCGCCGTCGTTCCTGTGCGCCGTCGGCGAGGGGCAAGGCCAAAGACAAGCTGCGGGACAACACCCCGCAAGGCACGATGAATGGTTAGGTGGCTCGTCGTTCCGCACTGGGAAAGCCCACCAAAAGTTCCAGACAGTGGACCGCACGTCGTTCCGCCGCTTCCTGGGCTTGGCCGAAGGCGACCGCGTGCCCGACGCGCGTACGATATGGCTGTTCCGCGAGCGTCTGGCCAAGAGCGGCAAGGTGGGCGACCTGTTCCAGAAGTTCGT
>JAFSJF010000111.1 GCA_017439405.1 Bacteroidales bacterium | reverse complement strand
TATCACCAGAAGGCAAGGCGAAAGCGTTGGCTGAACGGGCAAAAGCTCGGCGCCTGGAGATGAACCTGACTCAGCAAGGCTTGTCGGCACGCTCGGGAGTGCCTTTGGCGACCTACCGTCGTTTCGAGCGGACGGGCAAGATTTCATTGGACGGACTGCTCCACATCGCCTACGCCTTGGATGCGCTGAACGATTTCGACCAAGTGTTTGCCGAACACAAATACGCCACCTTGGACGAGGCTCTTGATGCCAACCGAAAAAACAGAAAACGAGGAAAACGCAATGAATGAAAAGATTGTAGAAGTAACCTTGGGGCCACGCAAAGTCGGGAGATTGGCCTTGAACCACGAAGGCCGCTTGAT
The DNA here is from genome assembly GCA_017439405.1 of Bacteroidales bacterium. Lineage (GTDB taxonomy): Bacteria > Bacteroidota > Bacteroidia > Bacteroidales > F082 > Limimorpha. The sequence continues at coordinate 17,959 of JAFSJF010000111.1, read as the reverse complement.
GTTCGAATACGATGCGGACTGGATTCGGAACGGCTACTCCATTTCGCCGTTTCACTTGCCTTTGGAATCGAGGCTGTTTACCGCCGAAGCGAAGCCTTTTGATGGCAACTTCGGCGTGTTCGACGACAGCCTTCCCGACGGCTGGAGCACTTTGGTACTCGACCGTTACCTGAGAGCGCAAGGCAAGTCGCTGGCTTCCTTGAACCTGTTGGAGCAGTTGATGTTCGTCGGAAGCCGTGGACGCGGTGCCTTGGAATACCATCCCGACCTGAGCACCACTGACGAACAAGTCATCATCGACCTCGACCGTATGGCAGAAGAATCGAAGCGGGTGCTGAACGCGGACTATTCCGAGGATTTGGACAAGGCTTGGCGGCGCGGAGGCTCATCGGGTGGCACCAGACCAAAGGTGTTCGTCAATTATGACGGAGCAGAATGGTTGGTGAAATTCCGCGACCGCACCGACCCACCCAACGTGGGCAAAATCGAATACGAAACCTCGTTGCTCGCCCGAGAATGTGGCATCGAAATGGCCGAGACGCGCCTCTTTGAAGGGAAGTACTTTGGCACCAAGCGTTTCGACCGAACGGCAGACGGTGGCAAGCTGCACGTCGTCAGCCTCTCCGCCCTGATGAACCTTGACTATCACCTGCCCACCGCCGACTACGGTCACCTGTTTTGGGCTTGCAGCCAACTGACCCATTCCGTCAAAGAGCTATGGAAAGTGTTCCGCCTGATGGCGTTCAACCTCCTCATCGGCAATTGCGACGACCACGTGAAGAACTTCGCCTTCATTCGTCGCGACGACGTTTGGCAACTCGCTCCCGCCTACGACGTGCTGCCCTGCGAAGGCTTGGGCGGCTTCCACAGCCTTTCCGTAAACGGCAACTACAAGAACCCAGGCAAAGAAGATGCCCTGCAGCTTGCCGCAAAGTTTGGACTGCGACAAGATGAAGCCGAAGCGGTGTTTGAAGAGATTCGTAAAGTTTTTAACAATTAGACCCACTTAGGTACGATTTTTGCAGCGTTTCAACCGTTAAATCAGCTTGTTAAACGATTAAAACTCACGCTTTATGAAGAAAATTTACCTTGTTGTGCTTTTGGCGGCACTCGCGTTACAAAGCGCCGTGGCGCAAAACGAACAGCCCAATCCTTACCAAGTGGCTAAAGAAGATGGCTACGGCTATCGCTCGCTCATCAAACTGCTCGATATGGACAGCACCTTTATCGGCTCGAAGTTTGAACATTCCTATCACGACCTGTTAGCCATCTTGTATTCCCGCGTTGGACGATACAAGGAGGCAAGGCGCGAAGCCGAGGCTTGTGGGACACAATTCCTCGACAATATGAGATTCAAGAATAGTTATAAGGATGTGAAAGCCATCCCCTTGTCGGAAATAATGGACAGCATCATCGCGAACAACCGCGTCATTATGATGAACGAGAGACACTTCAACCCACATAGTAGGGCTTTCGTTATCAGTTGGTTAGAGAAATGCTATGAAAACGGCTACCGTTATCTTGCCGCCGAGACCCTGTTTGCAAAGGATTCCTTGCTCAACGAGAGGCGCACGGTGCTGTTGGGCGAAACGGGGTTCTACAGCAACGAGCCTGTCTATGGCGATATGCTCAGGACCGCGCTCAATTTGGGCTATACACTCGTGCCTTACGAAGGCTCCGGTTTTGGAGTGGACCGTGAAGTGAATCAGGCCAAAAACCTGGTCACAAACATTCTTGAGAAAGACCCCAAAGCGAAATTTTTGCTTTTGGGCGGTTTCGGACACATTGCCGACCGCAACGGATGGTACGCGATGGGCAGATATTTCAAGGAACAGTCGGGCATCGACCCGTTTACGATGAACTGTGCCATGTTTTTTGACGACCCATACGGCGAAACCGATTCCTTGCAAACCGTTTATTACGACTTGATTGATGCGATGCCCAACCGCGAGCCTATCCTTCTTTATGACACGGTGAAGCATATTTACCCATGCACCTCAGGCATGGACGTCACCTGCTGCCTGCCGCGCACACGCTTCATCGAAGACAATATCCCCGATTGGAAACTCTACAACGGCAAGATGCTTTACACCCTCGACCGTCGTTTCATCGACAAGAACGGCTTCCCCGAAGGTTGCGTGAGCGCGTTCCTGAAATCAGAAGGCGAGCAATGTGTCCCCATCGACCAATACATGTACGGCAAGAACGAAAAGGAATTCAAGTTGGCACTTTACAAGGGTGAGTATTTGTTGCAGTTTGATGATGGGAAAGAGTATAAATATGCTACAATCACCGTAAAATGAGTGCGTTATGAAAAAGAACTCTGTTTTTGCTTTGCTATTGCTATTCTTTGTTTCTTCACTTTTCGCCCAGACCAAAACCACCGTTTACGGTAACCTCGGAGTGGAGAACGTGAACATCAGCATCGTGAACACGCCCTATGGCACCAGCACCGATGCCAAAGGGCATTACGATCTGCCGCTTTTCGACCGCTCGGAGACCGTCAACCTGTATTATTCCTGCATTGGCTATAACGATACCGTCGTCAGCCTCACGCCACGGCAGTTGCAGCGTGACAGCATCGACATCAGTTTCCGAATGCGGAAGATGAGCTACGACCTTCAGGAAGTGGGCGTTTCGGCCTACAGCGACTTCTACCGCTCGGGGTCAAACCGCAACATCGCCGACATCGCGTTTTTGGACGGGAAAATCTACCTTTTGGAAAACAAGCCCAAGACTTCTTCGATGGTCGTCCTCGATACCGAAGGCAATGAACAAGCCCGCAAGGACTACGACCAACTCTTTGAGAAACTACACATTGACGCTTTCGACGACCTCATCCTCGTCGGAAAGGACAGTTGCTTGCAGGTGTATCTTGATGAAAAACAAGGCATTCTGCCCGTTTCCACCTTCTCGCGGGAGGACTACCGCAACAAACTGCTCAAAATCGTGTGCGAGTACAACGGGGCTTACATCGTCAAGACGATTGTGCATGACAGAGGCCTTTATTGGCTCAAATTCAACCACGGCAAAAGCCAGGATTTCCTATACATGAAGAAAGACGGTTCCATGGAGAAGCCCCAATATTTATGCAGTTTCATTGACACCATCGGCTACCGTGCCTGCCAGTCGCAATGGATGGATATTCAATGGGAATACCATCAAGTGGTTGCGGACGAAGGCGGCATCGACCTCATCAACGAGGAAATATGGGACGGTAATATGGTGCGGTTAATCCAAAACTCAAGTTTACAGATGAAAGTGCAATGGTACTGCGCCATCACTGCAAAAAAAGAGTACCAAATCATACCGCTCATTTTCAACGACTTCCTGCAATTCGTCGCTTTGGACAACCGCCAGATTGTGGAAATCGGGAAAGACTTCGAGATTGCGAAACGCCAGCCCTTGCAAATCACATCGGGAGAGAAGTTTTTCCAAAACGAGTTCCTCACCGACGCGGCCACAGGCAAGACCTACGGCCTGTTTGTGGACAACGGGGTCTATCACCTCGGCCTATATGACCCAGGATCAGGTTCAGTGACCATGGGACAAAAGGCCAGCAAGAAGGTTTATCCAAGGGTATTCAAGGTACACGATGGCTATGCCTACAGCGTGTTTTTCGATTCAGGAAGCAATCGCGGAGTGATTAGTCGGGTGAAAATTAGTTAGTTACCCATTCAGCGCCTCAGCGCCACCTACGATGTCAATCAACTCGTTGGTGATGACGTTTTGGCGGGCCTTGTTGTACTGGATTCTCAGTTCCTGCGAAAGCTGGTCGGCGTTGTCGCTGGCGATGTGCATGGCAGTCATGCGGGCACCGTGTTCGGCGGTCAGCGTGTCGAGCATGATGGAGTAGAAGTTGGTGCGAATCACCTTGGGAATCAGGTTGTTGACGAAGGTTTCCTTGTCAGGCTCGACGATGTAGTCCAACGTCGGGCCGTCGCTTTTTATTTCAGCTTTCAGCGGCAACACCACCTCGTGCAAAGGCACTTGCACGCCCGCGTTCTTGAAGTGGTTGAAGACCAACTCCACGCGGTCCACCTTGTGGCTGAGGAACAACTCGACCATCATGTCGCTGATCTCCATCGCCAGGTCGAAGGACATGTTTTCGGCCAAAGGTGCATACTGCTTCTCGACCTTGATGCCGAACTTCTTGGCGTAGTCGTTGATTTTCTTGCCGACGAGGAAAACCATGACGTTCTCCGCGCCAAGGCTTTCGACGTAGTCGTCATACATCTGCTTGAACAGCTTGCAGACGCTGGAGTTATACACGCCGCACAGTCCGCTGCTCGACGAGAAGGCCATCAGCGCGACACGCTTCACCTCGCGTTTTTCGGCCAACGGGATGCTGACTTCGCCCTCGAGCGAACCGAGATAGTTGGCCAAAGCCTCGCTCAGCTTGTTCTTGTAGGGCAAAAACCGTGTCGTGATGCCTTCGGTCTTCTTCAGCTTGGCCGCCGACACCATCTTCATCGCGCTCGTGATTTTCTGCGTCGAGGCGACGGAGGCGATGCGGGCCCGTATTTCTTTTAGTGATGCCATTCCTTTTCGAATTATGAATTAAGAATTAGGAATGCGGAATGAGGGGCGAAGCCCAGCGTCGCTTTGCGCAATTAACTACGTTGAATCTTCGATTTCTGCATTCTAAATTCTACATTCTGCATTAAACAAAGTGTTCACTCAGATTCAACGCCTCTTCTTTGAGCACCGCCTTGATGTCGTCGTCGATCTTGCCGGCTTTCAGTTGCTCCATCACGTCCTTGTGCTTCACGTCCATGATGTCTAAGAACTGCTTTTCAAACTCAAGCACCTTGTTTTCAGGCACTTTGCTCAGCAGTCCGTTGGTGCCGCAGAAGATGATGGCAATCTGTTTCTCGACGGGCATGGGCGAATATTGCGGCTGCTTCAGCAGTTCCACGTTCTTGCGGCCCTTGTCGAGGATGGCCAAGGTTGCGGCATCGAGTTCGGCGCCGAACTTCGAGAAGGCTTCCATCTCGCGGAACTGGGCTTGGTCGAGTTTCAAGGTACCAGCCACCTTCTTCATCGACTTGATTTGGGCGTTGCCACCCACACGCGACACCGAGATACCCACGTTGATGGCGGGACGGATACCCGCGTTGAACAAGCTGGTTTCCAGGAAGATCTGTCCGTCGGTGATGGAGATGACATTGGTCGGGATGTAGGCCGACACGTCTCCAGCCTGCGTCTCGATGATGGGCAGTGCGGTGATGCTGCCACCGCCTTTCACGATGTCTTTCAGGCTGTCGGGCAGGTCGTTCATCTGGTGCGCCACGTCGTCGTTCTTGATGATCTTGGCGGCACGCTCGAGCAGACGGCTGTGGAGGTAGAAAATATCGCCAGGATAAGCCTCACGTCCCGGGGGACGGCGCAAGATCAGGGAGACTTCGCGGTAGGCCACGGCTTGTTTCGAGAGGTCGTCGTAGATGATGAGTGCATGACGGCCCGTGTCGCGGAAATACTCGGCGATGGCCACGCCTGCGTAGGGCGCGTAGAACTGCATGGCGGCAGGGTCGGAGGCGGTTGCGCTGACCACGATGGTGTAGTCCATGGCGCCGTTTTGCTCCAAGGTGTTCACGAGGTTGGCCACGGTGCTACCTTTCTGACCCACAGCGACATAGATGCAATAAATCGGGTCGCCGTTCTTGAAGTTGTCCTTCTGATTAATAATGGTGTCGATGGCGATGGCAGTCTTTCCCGTCTGACGGTCGCCGATGATGAGCTCACGTTGGCCGCGCCCGATGGGAATCATGGCGTCGATGGCCTTGAGGCCGGTTTGCAGCGGCTGGTTTACGGGTTGGCGGAAGATGACGCCCGGAGCCTTGCGCTCCAAGGGCATCTCGTAGGTCTTGCCTTGGATGGGGCCTTTGCCGTCGATGGGGCGACCGAGGCCGTCCACGACGCGGCCCAACATGCCTTCGCCCGCCAGTACGGAGGCGATGCGTTGGGTGCGCTTCACGGTTTCGCCTTCCTTGATGCCCTCGGTGGGACCGAGCAGCACCACGCCGACGTTGTCTTCCTCGAGGTTGAGCACCACGCCCATCGTGCCATTCTCGAACTCCACGAGTTCGTTGGACTGCACCTTGTCGAGGCCATAGACGTGCGCCACGCCGTCGCTCACTTGCAGCACCTTGCCAATCTCCTCAAACTGAACCTTGTTGCTCATGTTCTGGAGCTGCATCTGCAAGATGCTCGAAATTTCACTTGGTTTGATGTTTGCCATTTATATCGAGTTTATTGTATTCTTCTTTTTTTATTTGGCTTCTGGCTTTTGGCCTCTGGCTTTGGCTTGTATGCCAATAGCCAGTAGCCAATGACCAGTAGCCTATTTTAATTTGTTTTTCAGCGCGTTAAGCTGTCCCGCCACACTCGCGTCCATGCGAGTGTTCTCGATGTCGAGGATGAAGCCTCCGATGAGGCTCGGGTCGATTTTCACGTCGATTTCGGCATCGGCATCAAAGGTCTGCTTCACGAAGGCCTTGATTTTGTCGTAGGTCGCCTCGGGCAACTCGGTGGCCGTGGTCACCTGCGTGCTCAGGATGTTGTGCTTCTCGCGATACATCTCCATGTATTTCATCGCGATGAGGAACATCTTGTCCTCGCGCTTTTGGTCGGCCACGAAGGCGACGAACTGCTTCAGCGTGTCGTGCATCGGCTCGCCGACGGCCATCTCAAGCAGCTTCACCTTTTCCTCACGGGCCACGATGGGGTCGGCCAGCACCTCGTTGAACTGGGCGATGGCCAAAAGGTAGTTGTGGGCAAAGCTCGTCAAGCCTTCATAGACCGTGTCTTCGCAGCCTTGCTCTTGGGCTATGCTGAACAACGCCCGCGCATACCTGACCGATATTTTTCCGTTGTCCATGGTTTATGCCTCAATTCGGGGTTGGTTGTTGTTGAGCAACAGTTGCTCGATGTAGGCGGCTTGCGAAGTCTTGTCGCTCAGCTCGCGTTGCAGCAGCTTCTCGGCGATATCGACGCTGAGCGTGATGACTTCATTCTTGATGTTGGCCATGGCCTCGGCCTGTTCCTTTTCAATCTTCAGGCGGGCATCGGCCACGATCTTTTCGGCCTCTTTCCGCGCCTCCGTCTTGGCTTCTTCGATGAGTTGGGTCTTGAGGTCTTGGCTCTCCTTTAAGATCTTGATTTGCTCGGCCTGTGCCGCCGCCATGGTCTCCTGCCGTTTCTGCTCGATGCCGGCAAGGGCGTTGTTGGCTTCCTCTGCGGCCAAGAGCGAGTCGGCGATGTGGGTGTTGCGCTTCTCGACGGCACCCATGATCATCGGCCAGCCTGCCCTCGCCAAGATGAAGAAGACGATGAGGAAGGCGATGAGCATCCATATCACTAATCCGCTTTCGGGAAGAAATAGATCCATTGTATTATGGTTTAATCGTTTAATCGTTGATTGTTTAATTGTTGACTTCGAGACTTCGGGACTTCGAGACTTCGGGTTGTTCACCCGTCTCGGAGTCCCGTGTCCCGTAGTCTCGCGTCTTCGTTTAGCCGAGGACGGCCAACACGCACACGACGATGGCGAACAGCGTTGCACCTTCGACGAGAGCGCCGGCGATGATCATACCCGACTGGATACGACCTGCGGCTTCGGGCTGGCGTGCCATGGCTTCCATGGCCGACTGACCGATTCTACCGATGCCGATGGCGGCTCCGATGACTGCAATAGCAGCGGCGATGGCGGCCATACCGGGCACATACGACACCGCTTCAAGGATGGTTGATAATAACATGACTTTAATTGTTTAAGTGTTTATTGTTTAAGTGTTTAATTGTTGATTTCTAACTATATAACTGATAACTGAACAACTGCCAACTGATAACTGATTACTCATGTTCCGGTTCATGTTGCGCCATGCCGATAAACAGCGATGACAAGATGGTAAATACGTATGCTTGGATGTAGGCCACCAGCAGCTCCAATGCCGTCATGAAGATGGTCATGAAGATGGAGACGATGCTCATCACGCCGCCCATGCCCGCACCATACATGCCGCCGATGATGAAAATCAACGCCATGAGCACCATGATGACGATGTGGCCGGCCAAGATGTTGGCGAACAGACGCACCATCAGGGCGAAGGGCTTGGTGATGGTAGAGATGAGCTCGATGATGGGCATCAGCGGGAAGGCCTTCAGGAAGATGGGAACGTCGGGCCAGAGGATGTCTTTCCAATAGTGGCGGTTGCCGAAGACGTTCACGAAGAAGTAGGTCAGCAGGGCCAACACAACGGTAATACTGAGGTTGCCCGTCACGTTGGCACTGAACGGGAAGAACGGGATCAGGCCGAACAGGTTGGCGAAGAAGATGAAGAAGAACACCGTCAGCAGATAAGGTGCGAATTTCTTCACTTTCTTCTCTGGGATGTTGGGGCGGATGATGCCGTCGAGGACGGTGTAGGTGAGCCATTCCACAAGGCCTTGGTACTTCGTGGGTTGGGCCATCGGGTCTTTCTTGTATTTCCTCGCGGCAGGCAGGAAGAAGGCCAACAGGAACGCACAAACCAAGAAAATGCCGAAGGCGTTCTTGGTGAACGAGATGTCGAACGGGCGCGAAACGCTGCCGTCGGCCTTCACTTCGACCAACTTGCCTGGGTATTTGTCGGCACTGATGGGCTCGATGAAGAAGTTGGCACCGTTGTGGCTGAAGGTCTCGCTGTCCTTCAGCTCGCAGACGTGCTTCGATGAGAAGCAGTGCCAACCGCCGCCTTTGCATTTGACAATGACGGGCAGCCATACGCAAACGGGATGCTCGTTGATTTCCGTGATGTGGAAGCAATATGAGTCGCCCGTGTGCCCGAAAATGAACGACTTTGCGTCGAACTTCTCCTTCGGGGCTTCGTCGGCAAAGCCTTGGATCGGCGCGAACAGAAGCCCGATGAGCAGGAAAAAGACAATATGCTTCAAAACATTTCTCATGCTTTGTTTTCTTTGTTCAAGTTCTTGAAATAGTGGTTGTAAACGCAGGTTTCCGTGACCAATGCGACTAAATAGGCCGAAGCCGTTATGATGACAAATGCCTTGGCACTCTGCTTGACGAAGAGGATGTAGAGCACCATAGCAGCCACGGTGATCCCGATCTTGATGCCTTTATAGACGAACAACCAAGTGAGTTTGTTGGGTTGGTTGTCGAGGTTCTTCTTCATCAGATGGCAATAGAAGGCACCTAAAACCATATAAAGGTTGGGTCCCATGACCATCCATTTGTTCCACCACGGCTTGTCGGCAAAGGCGGTGAGCAGGATGCCGTCCAAGACAAGGAAAATCAGCAGAAAAACGGCCAAGTATTTTGTCAACACGTTGTTTTTCATGACTCTACGCAAATGGTCAGTTGGTTGTCGTGGTTCTCGGTGAAGCCGCCCTTGATGGCAAACTCCTTTTGATTGCCGCTCTTGTCGGTGAGGCTCACTTTGCCGGCCTCAAGGATGGCGACGATGGCGGCATGGTGCTCCAAAAGGGTGAAAGGCCCCATCTGGCTCGGCACCGTGACCGCTGTGGCTTCGCCTTCAAACAGCGTGGCGTTCGGTGATATGATTTCGACTTTCATCTCACCTTATTTATTAATTAGCGTTGGCATTATTCACCAGTTCCTCGCCCTTGGCTATGGCATCGTCGATGGTGCCGACCAAGTTGAAGGCGGCCTCGGGATATTCGTCAACCTCGCCGTCCATGATCATGTTGAAGCCACGGATGGTCTCCTCGATGGGCACCATCACGCCCTTCAAGCCGGTGAACTGCTCGGCGACGTGGAACGGCTGCGACAGGAAGCGTTGCACGCGGCGGGCGCGGTGGACGACAATCTTGTCCTCTTCCGAAAGCTCTTCCATACCGAGGATGGCGATGATGTCTTGCAGTTCCTTGTTGCGCTGCAGCAGTTGGATGACGCGCTGGGCGGTGTCGTAATGCTTTTGTCCGATGATGTTCGGGTCGAGGATGCGCGATGTGGAATCGAGCGGGTCCACGGCGGGATAGATGCCCAACTCGGCGATCTTACGGCTCAAGACGGTGGTGGCGTCCAAGTGCGAGAAGGTGGTGGCCGGGGCTGGGTCGGTCAAGTCGTCGGCAGGGACGTAAATGGCCTGCACCGAGGTGATACTACCGTTTTTCGTCGAGGTGATGCGCTCTTGCATCTGACCCATTTCGGTGGCCAACGTAGGTTGGTAGCCCACAGCCGAAGGCATACGCCCCAACAGGGCCGACACCTCCGAACCGGCTTGCGTGAAGCGGAAGATGTTGTCGATGAACAAAAGGATGTCATCGACACCGTCGTTCTGTTCATCGCGGAACGATTCGGCCACAGTCAGGCCCGATAGAGCGACGCTCACACGTGCTCCAGGCGGCTCGTTCATCTGGCCGAACACCAAAGTGGCTTGCGAGGTGGCTAAGGCTTTCTTGTCAATCTTCGAGAGGTCCCAGTCGCCTTCTTCCATGGCCTTGACGAACTCGTCGCCATATTTGATGATGCCTGACTCAATCATCTCGCGGAGCAGGTCGTTGCCCTCGCGGGTGCGCTCGCCCACGCCGGTGAACACCGAGTAGCCGTTGTAGCCCTTCGCGATGTTGTTGATGAGTTCCATGATGAGCACTGTCTTGCCAACACCAGCACCGCCGAAGAGGCCAATCTTGCCGCCTTTCAGGTAAGGCTCAAGCAGGTCGATAACCTTGATGCCGGTGAACAAGACCTCTTTAGAGGTGGCCAAGTCTTCATACTTGGGCGGCTCGCGGTGGATGGGGTATTCCGTGCGACGGTCGAGGTCGCCGATGCCGTCGATGGCGTCGCCAGTCACGTTGAGCAGGCGGCCTTTGATTTGGTTGCCGATGGGGATGGAGATGGGCTTGCCGAGCAGGTTGACTTCCATGCCGCGCATGAGGCCGTCGGTCGAGTCCATGGCGATGGTGCGCACCGAGTCCTCGCCGATGTGCTGCTGGCATTCGAGCACCACGTGCCTGCCATTGGGGCGGACTACCTCAAGGGCATCGTGGATTTTCGGCAGGCTGGCCTCGCCGCTGTCGAAATAAACGTCAACCACGGGGCCGATGATTTGGGTGATGTGTCCTTTGATTTCTTTTGACATGTTGTATGTATGTTTTTTTTATTTCAGAGCAAGGGATAGTTTTGAGCGGCAAATTTACCAAATATTGTTTTTCGAGCGACCATTTTTTGAATAAAAAAGGAAAATTTGTATTTTTGCGGCTTGATTCTCAAAATAAAGGTATTTATGAAGACGAATTTACTCAAACAATCTTGTGCAAGATATAGGGCACCGCAGGAAGCTCAGGCCAAAGGGATTTACCCTTATTATAAACCTATTGAGTCTGAGCAGAGTACGGTGGTCAGAATAAAAGGTAAGGACATTTTGATGTTTGGTTCGAACAGCTATCTTGGCCTTGCCAACGACCCGCGCTTGAAGGAGGCCGCCATTGCCGCAGTGAAGAAATACGGCACAAGCTGCTCTGGATCAAGGTTCCTGAACGGCACTTTGGACATTCACGTCGAACTGGAAGAGAAGCTTGCCAAGCTGGTTGGCAAAGACCAGGCCGTGTGTTTCAGCACGGGCTTCCAAGTCAATCTTGGAGTGGTTTCGGCACTTTGCGGTCGCAATGATTACCTGCTTTTGGACAGCCTCGACCATGCCTCGATCATCGAAGGCAGCCGCCTCTCGTTCGGCAAGGTGTGGAAGTACAACCACAACGACATGGACGCTTTGGAAGCCAAGCTGAGACTTGCCAACCCCGACAGCGTCAAACTCATCGTGACTGACGGCATTTTCTCGATGGAAGGCGATATTGTCCCTTTGCCCAAGATGGTTGAGTTGGCCGAAAAATACAACGCCGACATCATGGTTGACGATGCCCATGCCTTGGGTGTCCTAGGCCATCAGGGACGTGGCACTGCCGACTATTTTGGCTTGACCGACAGGGTGGACCTCATCATGGGCACTTTCTCCAAGTCGTTTGGCTCGCTCGGAGGCTTCATTGCCGCCGACTTCGACATCATCAACTTCCTGAAACACAATGCCCGGTCGCTCATCTTCAGTGCCAGTATGCCGCCCGCGAATGTGGCTGCAGTGAGTCGTGCCATCGACATCATGCTGAGCGAGCCGGAACGAATCCAACATCTTTGGGACGTGAGCAACTATGCTCGCAAGCAGTTCCAGGACCGCGGTTTCGACACAGGCCATAGCGAGACACCTATCATTCCGCTTTTTGTGCGTAATTCTGAGAAGGCTTTCTGGTTGTGTAACAAGCTTTTGGATGATGGCGTGTTCGTCACGCCCGTCATTGCCCCTGCCGTACCTGAGGAGGATGTCTTGATTCGTTTCGCGCTCATGGCCACACATACCTTCGAACAGGTGGACGAGGCCGTGGAGAAGATTGCGAAGGCGTTCAAGGAGGCGGGAGTGATATAAACTATAGATTGTACAGATTAAGCGGATTATGGCAGATAGGTTTTTGGCACAAGTACCCATTTCGGCAATCTGTTGAATTTGGATGCTTGCACCCTCGAATACTGCAAACAGATCCGAAAAATCCGTGAAATCTGTAGTTAAGCTAAGTGAACTAAATGAAAAAGTCGGTAGTTCTCATCACGGGCATATCATCAGGCTTCGGTCTCGAGACGGCAAAGTTGCTGTCGCAGGAAGGCCATACCGTTTATGGTACGGTGCGCCGCGCTTTGGAACCTTTGCCCAAAGTGCATTACCTCCAAGTGGATGTCCGCGATAGCGAAGCCGTGATGAAAGCCGTTGACGAAGTCGTTGAAAAAGAAGGTCGTATCGATGTCCTGGTCAACAATGCCGGCATGGGCATTGGCGGTCCGCTCGAGTTCGCCACCGAGGAGGAAATCCGCTTGCAGATGGACACCAACTTCATGGGATTGGTGCATTGCGTGGATGCCGTTTTGCCTTACATGCGCCATCAGAAAAGCGGCAAAATCATCGCCCTCAGCAGCATTGGCGGCCTGATGGGACTTCCGTTCCAGGGTTTCTATTCCGCCAGCAAGTTCGCCATAGAGGGCTATTGCGAGGCTTTGCGTTTGGAGACTAAATCGATGGGAGTCAGTGTGGTGGTGCTTCGCCCAGGTGATTTCAGCACGAGCTTCACGGGCAGTCGCAGGAAAGTGGCCAACCCAGTCGCACTCGAGGCTTATCCGATTTACAAAACCGCCATCGAAAAAGTGGAACACGATGAAAACGGCGGCCTCAAGCCCATTGTTTTGGCCCAAAAAATCAGCCAAATCATCCGAAATAAGAACCCGAGAAACGGTTATGTTGTGGCTTCGTTGGAGCAAAAGCTCTCCGTTTTGCTGAAGCGCATCCTGCCCGCGAAATGGTTTGCGCGGGTTTTGGGATCTTATTACTATCTTTCGAAGTAGCCAAGTTTTATTCTGCCAAAGCCTGCCGGATGGCCTTGGCCAGTTGGTCGGGGCAGGAGGTGCCCTTGAAGCCGCAGCGGATGCCTTCGAGCTTGGCGATGACGTCCTCGGCTTTCATGCCATCCACAAGCGTGGCCACGCCTTGCGTGTTGCCGTTGCAGCCGCCGTAGAACTGCACGTTCCTGACGACGCCGTCCTCAATCTCAAACTCGATGGCTTGGCTGCATGTGCCTTGGGTTCGGTAGGTGTATTTCATTGGATTTCGATTTTTAACTACGAATTTTACGAATAATACGAATTATTACGGATGGGATTTTGCAACTTCGTTGCGGATTGATACGAATGGTTTTATTCGTACAAATTCGCAGCCTTGGCTGCAAAATTTACGCATCATTATTCGCTAAATTCGTGTAATTCGTAGTTTGTTTTCATTGCTTTAAAACTTACTCATAAACTTCTCGCTATCAACGATAAACCTTTCGTGTATGCCTTCGCCGATCAATGTCTCGCCTTCGAAGCATTTCACCTCGAAGACCAAACGCCGGCGGTCGACTTCCGTGAGTTCGGCCTCGCAACGGATGGTCGCGCCTACAGGACTGGCTTTCAAGTGCTTGATGTTCACTGCAATGCCTACGGTAGTGTTGCCTTCGCCAACTTTGTCGGCCACGCTCATCAGGCAGGTTTTTTCCATCAATGCAATCATGGCGGGAGTGGCAAACACCTCCAATGCGCCTGAGCCGTAGACGGCGGCGGTGTCCTTGTGCTCCACCACAAGCGTCTCGCTATGGCGGAGTCCTTTCAGCATGTCGTAGTCCATCAGCCTTGGAAATTCATGGTGATGTTGACGATGACGTCGGGGTGCAGCGAGCGACCCACGGGGCAGCTTTCGGCGGCGGCCCAGAGGAGCGATTTCTGCTTTTCGGTGTATTCCTTCGCGGGGAAGTTGAACACGATGTCGATCTGCCCGATGCGGCGCGGGTCGGCGTTCATGGTCTTCTTCACCTCGTAGGTGGTGCCGTCGATGTCGAATTTGTGGCCTTGAGCGCTGATGCCCATGATGGTCATCATGCATGCGGCCAATGCGCCGCAAGCTAAGTCGGTGGGCGAGAAGGCTTCGCCTTTGCCGTGGTTGTCGGTGGGTGCGTCGGTGATGATGGTGTTGCCCGACTGCACGTGAGTCATCTCATTGCGGAGATTGCCTTTGTAGGTTCCTTTGATTGTTGCCATATCGTTTGTTTTTGTCACAAAACTTGCAAAACTGTCAAAACATCTTGTTGGGTTGTGGAAGCCTGCCAACCGGCGGCTTCCAGCGGCAAGGCGGTTGCCGTGCCGCTCAGCCAAGAAAACAAGTTTTGCGTTGTTTTGTGGGTTTTGTGATTATTGAATTTGTTCGAGTATCAGGTTAGCAAGGCGGCTTGTGCCTACGCGGAAAAGGTTCGGGTTGAGCCACTGCTCGCCGAGGATGTTTTTCACCAAATAATAATAGGTGAGGGCATCCTCTGGCGTTTTCATTCCACCCGCAGGCTTGAAGCCTACCTTCTTGCCCGTGGCCTCATAGTATTCCTTGATGGTGTCGATCATGACGATGGCGGCGAGAGGTGTGGCGGCCACCGGCACCTTGCCCGTCGAGGTCTTGATGAAGTCGGCGCCGGCGAGGATGGCCAACTCGCTGGCCTTGCGGATGTTCTCGACGGTTTTTAGCTCGCCCGTCTCAAGGATGACTTTCAGTTTGGCCTTGTCGCCACAAGTTTCTTTGATGGTCTTGATTTCGTTGAAGACCTCGTCATAGCGACCAGCCAGGAATGTGCCGCGCGAGATGACCATGTCCACCTCGTCGGCGCCCTCGTTGACGCAATATTCCACTTCCTTGACTTTCAGTTCGAAGGGCATCATGCCCGAAGGGAAGGCGCAAGCAACGGTGGCCACGCGGATGCCGCTGCCCTCAAGCTGTTGCTTGGCCTGACGGATGAAAGGGCTGTAGATGCAGATGGCGGGCACGCCGAGGTGCGGCTTCTGCTTCGGGAAGGCCGAGGCCTTCTCGCAGAACTCCTTGATTTTCGCTTCGTTGTCGAAGGCCTCAAGGGTGGTGAAGTCGATGCTTTGGAAGATGGTTTTCAGGGCTTCCTTTTCGTTGCCTTTCTTCTTCTCTTCGCTGAGAATCAATCCGATGCGCTCGTTGAGCGCGGCTTCGGTATGGTTATAGGGGGTGAATTTCATAGGGCTTGATGTTTTATATCATACTGCAAAATTACTCAAAATTTCCAAATGCTTGTGCAATCAGCGTTGCAAGTTCCAAAGAAATCGCTACTTTTGCACCGTTAACCCATAAAAGCAACTGACTGATAGATACAACAAACACATACATAGACACATAGAATTATAGCATTTCAAAAACGAATTCTTGGCCATTATTTTCCACACCGTCTCGTTTGGGGCATCATATCAAGAAACCGTTATGGAACGCCAATTTTTTTATTGGCGTGGAATAACTTGTTGATATGGTGGGCGTGGAAACCCGATGGCCGACAGGTTGAACAAATTCCACGCTTTTTTATGCACATCGGGCAACATATAAAAGAGGTAATGCGCCAGCAAGGCACGACGGCCACGCAGTTGGCCAACGACATTTGCTGCACCCGCCCGCATGTCCACAAGTTTTTCCGCAAGGACAACATCAATATTGCCCTTTTGCGCCGCATCTCCGATGCCTTGAAGCACGATTTCTTCCATGACCTTTCGGAGGAATATAACGATAAAGTGTAACCGAAATGGATACTGTGTCCTATGTGGTTACTTCCGTTAGGCTTCCAGCCCGAATAAAGGCGATATTTTTGCTGCTGTAACAAAAAACTGCGGGCGACAGGATAAAGATAGCCATAGAAAAGAATGAGAAAAATTGTGTTTATGCTTGCTATATTATTGATTGTAGCAGGGTTTTATTCATGTGCAAATGGGGATAAATCCGACAACCTAATTGTGGGAAAATGGAAAGTCATTGCGTTGTGGGAGGAGGGGGAGTGCATGTTTATTGAAGATGAATTAGATGAACGTGCTTTATATGCCGTACCATTTAGTTCGGTTTGCACTTTCAAAAAAGATGGGACTTGCAGAGGTTTTTTTATGAATTCTATTTATGCAGACGGAAAGTATGTTTTAGAGAATGGTGAATTAAGAATAACAGATTTGATGGTTCCAATAGGATTAAGTTCATATTTTGATGTTGATGCTTTTGATGATGAGGAATACAGCATCCGTTTTAAAATCGACAAACTATCGGAAGAGACGCTAAAAGTAAATGGAGTGGTCGAGTATTATAAAAAGATTGGTAAAGATGGCAAAGAAAAAATTGATGAGTGTCCTGTAAAGGTGTCCTTGGAACGAATCTAAACAATTTTGTGTTGACATGACAAGATATGTAATAAGAGAAGAAGATGAAAGCAGTGATGTGATGGTTGGAACATTCATTATCACCATGATAGTCACCGTCATATCTTTTATAGCCGCAGTATTTGTAGCATTCATTGCCGTAGGCACAATATGGGGAACATTTACATGTATCAAGAATTATATAAGTGGAATTGTTGCCAATGGCTTCCAGTTAGGCGAAACCATTTCTGAAGCGTGGAACGGGAATGTCGATTCCATGCAATATTTCTTTGATACCGCACGCGATTACGATCATATTTTACCTGCGTTGGTTAAGCCGTTCTTGGTTATGGCCGGAGTTGGTGTGATCATAGTGGGAACGGCACTGTTGCCCATTTGGATACTTATTCACTCCTTATTCTTGCTTCTACTACTTCCCTTCAATGGAGTTAGGAGAAAAGATGAAAGGCCGTATTGAATGTGCAAATAATATAAACTGAATCTGCAAAATGCCTCTGGCTTTTTCATTTTCTTTTCACCATCCATTGGCTGCCATTGTGGGTAAGAACGCCTTTGGAAATCATTGTAATTCGCTCAGGTAATCCACGATTTGTGGCCTCAAAAGATGCAAATCCTCCTCAATTACTTTCCAGACAATGTCTTTTTCCACCTGATGATAGCCATGTATGAGGAAATTCCGCATTCCTGTAATTTGTCTCCATGGTGTAAGCGGATGGCTTTCACGAAATTCAAAAGTGAGCATGTTGGCAGCCTCTCCAATAATCATAATGTTGTAAACCACAGCATGATAGCGCATGTGGTCGGCGACAAATGCTGCCATGTCGTCATTTCCCACATATTGGAAAATGTTGTCGATGGCTTCCAAAATGTCAGCAAGCCTTTTCGGGTCTTTACGCGGTTCTCTCATAGATTAGTATTTTGTCTCGGTCGGCACTCTCGCGGGCAAAGGGCAAAAGGCCTCCAACAGTAATCAAGTCCACCTCGCATCCCAACAGGTCTTTCAAGTCCTCATACATGCCACCCAACGTAAATAGGCTGAAATGCTGCGATTTGTCGGGAACGAAAAGAATGTCAATGTCGCTGTCGGAGGTTTCCTCACCTCGGGCATACGAGCCGAACAGCCATGCTTTCAACACTGGTTGGGTCTTGAAATAATCTGCTATAATGGAT
>JAFSJF010000110.1 GCA_017439405.1 Bacteroidales bacterium | reverse complement strand
CTCCCCAATGCTGTTCGGCAATGTTGCCGTTCAAAAAGTTGCCCCTTCGTTCCTCGTGTCAACTTTTTGCCCGTCAATAATGCCGCCCAGCCCGCGCGACGGCCAGTCTCAACTTCTCTTTTGCCCTGTGCAAGAAGCGTTAGCAAAACCCATCGTCGTAAGCACGATAGTACGAAAGCACGTTAGCACGAAATAAAATCTCAACAAAAAACGCCTCTTGCCCAGTGCGGCCTCATCTGGTTCGCAGGTGTCCCGCCTGCAAGAAAGCCTTATGAAAGGCCGTCGCGCCTTACCCGCACCCTTGGGCTTCAACTGGGCAAAAACCCCGCCAGCGGCTTGCACAACTGCTA
Organism: Bacteroidales bacterium; assembly: GCA_017439405.1. Lineage (GTDB taxonomy): Bacteria > Bacteroidota > Bacteroidia > Bacteroidales > F082 > Limimorpha. The sequence continues at coordinate 1,759 of JAFSJF010000110.1, read as the reverse complement.
TCTTAAAGCTCCAACGGACTTGAAAGCCAAACCATCGTAAGCACGATAGCACGTATAACGATAACCCTCATTGCGGACCTGATTTGCAATCTCAACATTTTTCCCTATCTTTGAAGCCTCAAATCGAAGATTCAACGTAGTTAAAACACCAACACTATGAAAAAATACTCCCATGCATGGATAGCCTTTATGGCCATCAAAAGATTGGAAGTCATCGCTACCACCGACAACGAAACCGTTGTCAAAGGTGTCAGCGAAGATGTCCGCAAAGAAGCCAAAGCCCTTGTCAGATGGTTCAAGAACTATCGTGACTTCGTAATCCAAGGAGCTTGGTATCCTGATGAGGTGTTCAAGGACATGTCCACCAGCCACATCGTCAAATACCAACCCACTGAGGACGGTCCTTATACCACCTTCGGCAAACTACCCACAACCCACAGCATCTATGAATTGATGCGGAAGTCGTCGCCATTGTACAACAAGCCCTACAAATGCGTTGCTGGCAACTGCGCCGACCGTTGCGAGTCCATATCCCACAGCATCGTCGACAACTTCAAGATGCTGCACCGCGAAGATAGAGGCTGTCCAATCGCTACCACGGGAAACCACATCGCCATGCGTTTCTTCATCCTCAGCCACTACATAGCCGACTGTCACATGCCGTTGCATTGTGATGCTCGTCCATTCTCCGACGAGAAAGGCATCCACGGAGCCATTGAAAAGAAGTGGGAAGACCAGGTTAATAAGTCCTACAAGATTGACAAGGACAACAACCGTTTCTTCTATGACCCCGACGGTTATCCCTTGCCACTCAAACCGACACCCTTTGTCTTGGATGTCGAGAACGATATAGCCACACGCAAGTACACCCACGGTTGGGGAGGCGACAACGACAACACATGGGACTACATGAGTGCCGTCTCGCAATACTCCTACCTGTTCTCGTACTACCTCATTCCAGAGACCTTCCAGAACACCCAACCCATGCAAGAATTCATGGAGCAGACCGAATGGGGTCTGAACTTCGACAAATACAGCAAGATGATTTTCGGTGATGCCATCGACTCCATCGCCCGCATCTGGCTCCGCGTCTGGATCAAGTACAAGAAGTGGTTGAAATAGTGTCGTAAGCACGTTAGCACGATAGTACGCAAACACGAAAATAATCATAACTCCTACCTCAAACTTCCTCCCTAATTAAAAACCGAGGGGGAAATCGGTGTTCCCTTCGTCGCCGCTTCTTGCGCCTGCCTTGGTGTGCGCAAGGGTATAACGAGCGGCAATCAAAAAAAATGCTGAGCTACGCAAGCTCCGTGCGCTTTTTTTGGTTGCCGCCCTTGCGCAACACCGCCGCTTCCTTCGTCTGTCCCGCGACACTCGTTCCGCTGCGCTCCACTGGCGCGGCTCCAGACGAGCGTCTTCGGCTCCAAGGCCAGCCGCTTTCGTGGCTCCTTGCTCGCTCGGGGCTTTCTTGGCCGCCCCCGTACCCCCTAAGCGGTGCGGCTCGTGGCCGCATATCTCTGTCGGGTGCAGCCGCGCCCCTTTAGTTTTGCGCCCCTGCTTGGTCGCCCGCCCGGCGGTTCCCTTGTCGGAGCGCTAAAGCGCATTGTGTTTCGCCCCCTCATCGTTGCCACCTCAGCCCGCAATGGCCATACTGGTGCCTGCCTCTTCGGGACGCGCCGCCGCAAAAGGCACGCCCGCCGCCGCTTCGGATTGAAACCGTGCGCGGCATCTGTCGGGCGGGTCGGGCTCCCTGGCG
>JAFSJF010000109.1 GCA_017439405.1 Bacteroidales bacterium | reverse complement strand
GAAACGCGCCTCCTCTCCAACCGCAGCTTGGATTTGGTCGGCCTCGGCGAGAACGAGGCAACGGCCTTCAGGGTTTATCCGAATCCTGCCAAAGGCGCGTTCACGGTTGAGGGCACGGGCTCGATGACCGTCACGAATGTGCTTGGGCAGGCCGTCCTCACCCGCGATATCGACGGCAAAGAAACCATCGAATTGCCGCGCGGGATCTATTTCGTGAAATTGGGCGGTGTCACGCGGAAGGTTGTGGTGGACTGATTTTTGGCACGCAGAACTCGCAGAATCTTATGAATCGCAATGCGACGTGATTTTGTCCGATAGGCTTCTGCGCATTCTGCGATTTCTGCGTGAGTAATCATCGTCCGGCAGGTTCTGCGTATTCTGCGATTTCTGCGTGAGTAATCATCGTCCGGCAGGTTCTGCGTATTCTGCGATTTCTGCGTGAGTAACCATCGTCCGGCAGGTTCTGCGTATTCTGCGATTTCTGCGTGAGTAACCATCGTCCGGCAGGTTCTGCGTATTCTGCGATTTCTGCGTGAGACAAATCCATCCTCGGCCTTCGGGTCGGGGATTTTTTGTGTTTTCTAAAAAAACCGCTATCTTTGCAGTCGGTAAATCATCGGAACGAATTATGGATGTCAAATTGGTTGAGAATCTAATTTCAAGCAAGGAATCTGCCGTTTTGGAGTTAAAGAAAACCACGGGGCAATTGGAACGGGGAATGGAAAGCCTTTGTGCATTCCTGAACGCAAATGGGGGGACGGTGGTTTTCGGAGTCAGTGATGATGGCACGATTGCCGGGCAAATGGTTGGCGATTCAACCAAGCGCGACATTGCCGAGTGCATCCGCCAGTTTGAGCCTTTACCATTGTTAGACATTGAGTATGTGAGTTTGAAAGACGGAAAAATCAACAATGCGGCTGCGGTTTTATATATGAATCGAGAGACTATGGATTACCCCCAGAGCTTGTTGCGTTTGGCGAGATTTGCCGGAACCGACACCAAGGTCTTTGTCGACAATAAGCAAGTTAGAGGCAATTTGTTTAGAATGATTGACGAAGCTATGGCCTTCTTTTTCAAGCACTTGTCGCTTTCTGGCGAAGTAAAGGGGCTGATAAGAGAAGAAAAATTGTCTGTGCCTTATAACGCTTTGCGCGAATGTGTCATCAATGCGTTGATTCACAGGGAGTATAATACAGTTGGCGGTTCGGTGGGCATTGCCATCTTCGACGACAGGATTGAGATTAGCAATGTAGGTCATTTTCCTTCAACGATTGACCCTTCTGACAATCAACCTATTATGCAATCCATCCCTTACAATCCCATCATTGCCAAAGCATTGTATTACAGAGGGTTGTTTGAGAATTGGGGACGTGGTATCGGGCTTGTGAAAGAAGAATGTATTGCAGCGGGCTTGCCTGAACCAACGTTTTCGTCAAGTCATGGCGCAGTGATGGTTACGATTAATTATAATAAAGTTGCCGATGGCGAATTAAATGGCGAATTAAATGGCGAATTAAATGGCGAATTAAACAGCAGACAAAGGAAAACGCATGGATATATTATGGCTCACCAAGGTTGCACGGCGACCGAAATCTCTCAACAGCTTAATGTTCCTTTTAGCACAATCGACAAGCACATTCGGGTTTTGCTCGAAATGGGTTTGATTGAACGCCGAGGGAGCAAGAAAAACGGAGGTTATTACACATTAAAATAGAATCGAAATATGCTCTTCTTCTTCTCTGGTTGCGGCAACAGCCGCCATGTGGCTGAGACCATCGCCGCAGGTCTCAACGGCTCATTAATCTTCATTCCCGAAGCGGCGCGGGAAGGGCGTTACGAATACGAATTGGCCAAAGGCGAAAGCCTCGGCTTCGTGTTCCCCGTCTATTCTTGGGCACCGCCAAAGTTGGTGCTCGACTTCATTAACAAAATGAGCTTGAAAACCGATCCCGATTACCTCTATTTCGCCTGCACCTGCGGCGACGAATGTGGCCTCACCGAAAAGGTTTTCCGAAAGGCCATCGAGGCGAAAGGCTGGTCGCTCTCGGCCTGTTTTAGTGTACAAATGCCTGAGACTTACATCGGTATGCCCGGTTTCAAGCTCGACACCGCCGAAAATGCCCGCCGGAAAATCGATGCCGCCGATGCCGACTTGAAGGTTTTGGTTCCAAGGCTGCAAAACAAGGAAAAATTTTCCAAAATGATTGTGGGCAGCTTAGCTTGGGCAAAGAGCCGTTTGGTCAATCCGGGCTTCAATCGTTTTGCCACCGACGACCGCAAATACCACACGACCGAAGCCTGCATCCATTGCGGCAAGTGCTTAAGTGTGTGTCCGTTGCAGAACATCACACTTGAAGACGGACGGCCCGTTTGGCACGGCCACTGCACGATGTGCATGGCGTGCTACCACCATTGCCCCGCCAACGCCATCCAATACGGCAAGGCGACGGAGGGCAAAGGGCAGTATTGTTTTGGGAAATGATTTGATTGGAAATCTGAAAAACACGAGAAAATGAAACACCACGCTCTTCTGGCAGCCCTCTTGATGCTGCCCTTGCTCTTAAGCGCGCAAAACGACTACACCCAGTTTGTCAACCCTTTCATCGGGACGCAGACCGACGAAACCGGCGCCCTCAGCGGTAGCACTTTTCCAGGCGCGACGATGCCACAAGGCATGGTGCAACTCAGTCCCGAGACGGAACAAATGGTCACCTGGGACCCTTGCTCGGGCTACGACTACAACAAGGACATCATCTACGGCTTCACCCACACCCACCTCAGCGGGACGGGCTGCACCGACCTCATCGACGTGAGCCTGATGCCACTTTGCACAACCGTGACGCCCGACCAACTGAAAGCCGCAGATTTCGGTCAGCACTACAGCCATGACAAAGAATCCGCTCGTCCGGGGTATTATCAGGTGTTGTTGCAGGAAAGCGGCGTGAATGTCGAACTTTCGGCCACCACACGCGTCGGCATCCATCGTTACTCCTTCCCCAAAAATGGGTATCAGACGGTTGTGTTGGACCTCGACAGAGGCACTTTCCGTGGCGAGGCTTATTACTCGAAGCGTCGCACCTACGACGTGATTCAAGCCCAGATTCGCATCGTCGATGACCACACGATTGAAGGCTATCGTGTCATCACGGGTTGGGCCAAGATGCGCAAGGTGTATTTCCGCGCCGAGTTCTCAAGGCCTTTTGCAACGCATCTGCTGATGAACGGCAGCCTCAATGTCGGTAATAGCGATGTGGTGAACGGTAGAACGTTGAGGGCGACACTGAGCTTCGACCCTACTGATGGTCAAGAACTTACAGTAAAAGTCGCCATCTCGCCCGTCGATAACGAAGGCGCAAGGAAAAACATGCTGGCCGAAGCCCAAAGTTGGGATTTCGATAGCTATGTCCAAGCCGCCCACGACACCTGGCAGCGGGAACTCAGCCGCATTGACATCGAGGGCAGCGACGAGCAGAAAACCATCTTCTACACAGGCCTTTACCACGTTTTGATGCAGCCCAACACCATGAGCGACGTGGACGGTCGCTACATGACCACCAACTTCGAAATCAAGCAGATGCCGAAGGGACAGACTTATCACAGCACTTTCAGCCTGTGGGACACCTTCCGTGCTGCGCATCCGCTTTATACGCTCATCGCGCCCGGCATCGCAGCACAGTTTGTCCGCGACATGGTTTTGCACCATAAGACCTACGGCTACCTGCCCATTTGGGACCTTTGGGGACAAGACAACTACTGCATGATCGGCAACCACGCCATCCCCGTTTTGGCCGATGCCATCCTTGCCGAGATTCCTGGAATCGATGTCGAGGAAGCTTATCAGGCTATGGTCGAGAGCAGCACGCGAAGCCACTACAACTCGCCTTTCGAGGTGTGGGAACAATACGGCTACATGCCGCAAACCCTTCAAGACGAAAGCGTTAGCATCACTATGGAGCAGGCGTTTGACGACGCTTGCGTGGCGTTGGTGGCCAAGAAATTGGGCAAAACCGATGATTACGAGCGTTTCCATCGCCGCAGCCTATTCTACAAGAACCTCTTCGACCCCGAAACGGGCTTTTTCCGTCCAAAAGACGAAAAAGGCAACTGGATGGATGGTTTTGACCCGCTCAGCTACGAGCAATCTTGCTTCGTGGAGGGCAACGCATGGCAGTACATGTGGTTCGTCCCGCAAGACCCGCAAGGCCTCATCGACCTTTTCGGTGGCACTAAAGGCTTCCTGAAGAAACTCGACGAGAACTTCAGCCTCACTGCCACCAGCGGCGAAGTGAACGGCAATGCCAGCGGTTTCATCGGGCAATATGCCCACGGCAACGAACCGAGCCATCACACCGTGTATCTCTACAATTTTGCAGGCAAACCCGAACGCACGCAAGAATTGGTGGAGCAAGTGCGCAGCGAGTTTTACCGTGCCACGCCCTGCGGCTATGCCGGCAACGACGACTGCGGCCAAATGTCGGCTTGGTACATCTTCTCCGCCCTCGGTTTCTATCCCTTCCATGCAGGTTCGGCGGAATACGTTATCGGTACGCCGCTGTTCACAAAAGCCACTTTGCATCTTGAGAACGGAAAGGATTTCGTCATCACCGCCAAGAACAAAACGCCAGAACGCATCCATGTGAAGAGTGTGAAACTGAACGGAAAGCCGATTAATGGCTACACCCTCACGCATCAAGAAATCATGGCAGGAGGCACGCTGGAGTTTTTGATGAAATGAACTTTTTCCGGAAAAACAGCTATGAGAACCAACTTATCAAAAGGCGCAAGCATCGCCATTATTGCCATCATCTATTTGGTTGCTGCCATTGCGGGATGTCTTGTATTCACGCTGACTCACATTTCGGAGCTTTGGGCCCTGTTTGTGGCCGACATAGTGGCAACAGTGGTCGTATGGGGTTTCGGATTATTGTTCAAGAACGTGTCGGTCTATGACCCTTATTGGAGCGTTTTCCCGCCCGTGGTGTTTACCGCGTGGGCTGTCCATAAAGGCGTGTTTTCCCTTCCCTTAGCTCTGCTTTTAGTCGCCATTTGGTGCTGGGGCATCCGGTTGACGGCCAATTGGGTATATACTTTCAAAGGGCTTTCTCACGAGGATTGGCGCTACACTCGCTATCGTGAAATACAGTCGCCTTTTGTGTTCCAGATGACCAATCTCTTTGGTTTGAACATGATTCCGACCATCGTGGTATTCGGAGCCATGTTGCCAGGATTCGGCATATTCCCAAGCGAAAGTCCTGCCAATGCTTTGACATGGCTCGGCTTTGCGATGTGTTTGTCCTCGGTGACAATACAATTGGTGGCCGACACGCAGATACACCGTTTCCGCGAGGCGCATCATGGAAAGTATTGCGATGTCGGGCTATGGAAACATGGCAGACACCCCAACTATTTCGGGGAAATCCAATTTTGGTGGGGCATCTGGGTGATTTATGCTTCCCTCAAGGGATTCGACTGGCTCATCCTTAGTCCGGTGGCCATGACAGCTCTATTCCTGTTCATCAGCATCCCCATGATGGAGCGACGCCAGCTACAGAACAAGCCTGGCTATGCGGAGTATAGGAAAAGGACTCGGATGCTGATTTAATAGACTGTTATCCGTGGGATGAGCGTGACAATTGTTACCAACCCGAAAAATCCTCCGCTGCCATGCTGACCGGTGTTTCATTTTCGAGGTTGTAGGGTATCGGCTTGGGCTGGTGCAAGGCAAGGAAACGCTCGTTGAGCAAAAGCTCCACCTGCAACATGGTGTTTTCCAACAATTTGGGTTTTAGTTGACATTCCCAAACGACAATCACTTGCCAGCCGTTGTCGCGAAGAAGCTGGTAATTCTTCTGGTCGCGTTCTTGGTTTCGCCTGATTTTGTTCACCCAAAATTCGCGGTTTGTCTGCGGAATTTTGCAGCATTTTGAGCTATCTACTTTCAACTCTCCACTTTCAACTCTCCACTGACTATCAACTCTAAACTCTAAACTCTCAACTCCAAACTTTACAAAATGTCCATGCCAAAAGCACCCATTCACGAAAACCGCCGTCCGATATTTGCGCAAGACGATGTCGGGTTTGCCCGGAACGCTTTTCACGTTGAGCCGGTAGCGGTAACCATGCCGCCACAGCCATTGCCTGACTAACAGTTCAGGCTTGGTACCTTTGCCGTGGATGCGCGACATGACGTAGTGGCGCTGGGAGGGGGTGAGGCGGTCGGTCATAACGCTACCAGATATAAGGCAAAATCCTGTATTTCACCCGTTGTTTGTACTCGCTGTAACCCTCCAATCCTTGTTCCAAGACAGCTTCTTCATTGCGAATACGCTTGGCAATCAATGGGATATACAGCAACATGATTCCAAAAGAAATGGGCGAAGCCAACACCAAAGGCATCATCAGAAAGAGGATGGTGGTGGCCATGTACATCGGATGGCGAACCACTCCGTAGAGGCCTGTGTCAACGACTTTTTGGTGTTCTTGCACCTCGATGGTACGCGAGAGGTAGGTGTTTTCTCGCAGGACTTCTGCGTACAGGAGATAGCACACCAAAAACAGCGCAGCAGCCACCCAAACGGCCCAATCGGGCAACACGCACCATTGGAAGCGCCAGTTGAGGCCAGCCACGACAAAAGCTGCAATGAACAACACGCCGCTCAGTGCCACGACAGTCTTCTGTTCCTTTTCTTGTTCCTTGGCGTTCAGCCGTTTGCGAAGCAGTTCGGAGTTCTTCGCCATCATCACGAGACCCGCAACGAACATAGGCACAAACAGGATGCCCATCAGCAGCCAGCCCTGCCAAAAGTGCAGCGAGCCTGCGGGCAAGAAGATGAGTAAACCAAGGATGATGACACCTAAGAGGAATTTGACGAGGGCTTGCAAGAAGAGTTTCATGCGAAGGGTGTTCACTTTAGTTGCTTGACAGGAAATGTAAAATAAGTGTCAGGATAGGGCTCGTTTTTTAGGGTGAAATGCCACCATTCGCTGTCTAAGGCCTTGAAGCCGTGGCGCAGCATGGCTTCGCGCAGGATCATGCGGTTGCGGAACTGCTCCTCGGTGATGCTGCGACCGATGGGACTGGCGCTGTTGTCGCCCGTGTATTCGCCCGTTTCGGGGTTGCCGCAGAAGTCGGGGTGGCTCTCGGGACCGAACCAGTCGAAGGTGCCGCCCATGTCGAGTTCCTTCTCCGTCGCCATGTCGAACAAAGTAAGGTCGACGGTGGAGCCGCGGGTGTGACCGCTCTTTTCCATGATGTATTTTTGGTCGAAGAGGACGCTCTTGTCCAAGTCGGGATAGAAATAAGGCTTCATCAGCGTGTCGGGAATGTCGGCGGCCCAGCGCACGAAGTTATCGACGGCACACTGTGGACGGTAGGCGTCGTAAATCTTCAGGCGATAGCCCAGTTTCATCACATCGTCGCTCACGGCTTTCAGGGCATCGGCGGCTTGTTTGGTGAGCAAGGCCGTGGGCTCCATATAACCGTCAACGCGCGTCCCGACGAAGTTGTAGGTGCCGAAATAGCGAATCTCGAGGATGGCGTCAGGGATGACGTCGGTCAGGTTCACGAACTGGCTGGCGTCGTCGGTGAGCGGCAGTTTGCCCGTCAGCCTCTGGAATTCGTTTTGGGCTTTTTCGAGTTGCGCGAGGAAGGCGCGACTGGTGTGCAGTCGTCCCACGCCAATGGCGGCACAGAGACGGCTGGCATCGACGTCGCTCTGCCAATGGGCTCCCGTGATGACACGGCTCTCGCCATACATGAAGCCTCGCGCCATGATAGTGTCGGCATTGTCAGGGTTGATCTCGGAAAGCAGCAAGGCACAGGCATAGCCGCGCTGGCCGTGACCCGAAGGATAGGAGCCCTCGCCCGACAGTTCAGCCTCTTCATAACTCGTGAGCATGTGTTCGTGGAAACGATCGAACGGACGTCTGCGTTGATAGAAAGCCTTTGGCTTGAGGCGCGTTGCGTCAACGGTGGAAAGGCTGTTGATCATGAACTTGTAAATCTCCGGGGTGCCTTCCTCACTGATTTCGAGGCCGAAAGGCACACTGAAGACGTGGAAGAGCGAGTCGTAGTTCCAAACGGCATCGTGGACGACGTGGGCAGCGCGCTCAGCGTCGTTGCGTTGTGCCTTGCCCCACATGTAACGCATGACGTCATAGCCGAAGTCAATCCCAACGGTGTCGGGCGGCGGGGGCAGGCATTTGATGAGGTTAGGCATTTCCTCGACGCTGAAATATAAGGTGACCTCGTCGTTTTGTGCCCGAGTCTGAAGACTGCCGCAGAAAAGGATGGCGGCAAGCATCCATAAACAAATCCGTTTCATATTCTATTATTTTGATTTTGACGATGTTACATCGGCCTTCAGCGCATGGTAGGCCTCAAGCAGGTTCCAAAGCCCGTCCTCGCTGAGCACGCCGCGTTTGAGGTCTTTGGGCAGCAGCCCGGCTTCGTCGGCCTCGTAGTCCTTGCGCCATTGGGAGGAGTTGTAATACGCCTCCAACTCGGCGATGGCGGGTGCGATGGCGGCAAAGTCGTCAAGGGCTTGCTCCAAGCGGCTGACGACCTCCTCGCCCTTGTCGAAGAGGGTTTCCATTCTTGTGATGCGTTCGATGCGTGTCATGATAAAACTATTATATTAGATTGATTACCAAAAATATAGAAAATCCACCACGCGGCAAAACAGCTCGCGAGGCCATGACTGGTTGAGCTCCAGATCGACGTCCTTGGTGCGACTTCGGAAGACATGTAGGAAATAGAAAAGGTTGTGCGAACGCCATTCCCGCACCATCGACTCCATGTCGCGCCTGTTGACGGCATTCTCTGCCGCTACGTCGCGCAGGCGGCGCAGGTAGTCCCGCATCTCAGCCTTGCTTTTCACCAAGTAAGAGTTGAGGATGTGGGTGTTGTTCGGGGTGAGTTTGGCGTCGGCAAGGTCTTTCATTGTTCAGGTTTGAAAACGTGGCGTTGCGAGAGCATCAGCAGGAAGGCCAAAACCGCGCCGAGGATGTCGGAGACGGTCATTGAAGCCCAAACGCCCGTCAGTCCGTTGCCGCCCGCATCGATAAACAAGGTCGGGACGAGGTAAATCATCGGGGCGAGGAAAAGCACCTGCCGCGAGAGGCTGGTGACAATGGCAATCCACGGCTTGTCGATGCTCTGGAAGAAGTTGGAATTGGTGATGGTGAACCCGACGAGAGGGAACATCACCATCATGAAGCGCATGGCGTGCACGCCGATGTCGATCAAGCTTTGTTCCTTGGTGAAGGCACGCAACAGGATTTGAGGTATGGCACATGCCAAAATCGCGCCCGCCAACCCTATCAGCACGTTGACTTTCATCGTGAGCATATAGACCGACTTCAAGCGGTGGGGATGGCCCGCGCCATAGTTGTAGCCCGCGATGGGCTGCATCCCTTGGCAAACGCCGAGGATGATCATCACGCTGAGCGCGCCGAAGGTGTTGGCGATGCCGTAAGCACCCACGGCCAAGTCGCCGCCATAACGGATGAGCTGCCTGTTGAGCAAAGCCACCACGCCCGAGGCCGCCACGTTCATCAAGAAGGGGCTCATGCCGATGAGCAGGATGTTGCGGAAGATGTAACCCTTTGGTTTCCAAGCGTGACGGCGAAAGCGGATAAAGGAGCTCTTTTGCAGGAAATGACTCACGGCCACGATGCCCGACACGGTCATGGAGATGGTGGTGGCCCATGCCGCACCACCGATGCCCCAGTCTAAGGCGTAGATGAAAATAGCGTCCAAAATGATGTTCAATACGGCACCGCCCGCCAAAATCCACATGGATTTGGTGGGATAGCCCGAAGCGCGGATGAGGCCGGTCAGGTTGAAGGTGACGGTGGTCATGAACATACCCGGCAGCACGATGTCCATGTACTCGCGGGCGTATGCGATAGTGTCAGCCGAAGCGCCAAACATGGTCAGGATCTTGTCCATGAAGACATAGCCGCCCGTGACGAAAAGGAAGCCGAGGATGAAGGTCAGAATCATGCTGTTGCCCAAGATTTTCTCCGCCCAGTTGACGTCTTTCTTGCCCAACACAATCGACATTCGCGCCGACGAGCCGACGCCCACCAACGAGCCGAAAGCGTGGACGATGTTCATGATGGGCATGGTGATGGCCAGTCCCGCAATGGCAAGCGCGCCCACACATTGCCCCAGAAACACGCGGTCGACGATGTTATACACCGACGCGATGATCTGGCTGACGATGCTCGGCAGCGCATACATCCATAACAAACTGGGGATATTTCTTGTCTCTAATTCCTTTGTCTTGTCAATCTGGTTCATTCCATTGCAAATTTGAGGGTGCAAAAGTAGAAAAAAAGCAAGTGCCAAATCCAAACAAATCCTTATTTTTGCCGCTTGTTTTCCACGAACCTTGCCCACGTGGTGGAAAAAGTTCTCGAAATATGCATAATAGAATGAAATTCAAGGCTTTAATCATAATATGGATGGCTTTTCCCTGCCTCATGGCGAGTGCGAGTTGTGCCACATCTGACACAAAAACCATCGCCCAAAGGCTGAAATCGCTGGAAAAAGACATGCCTCTGCCTTATAACGATGCCTTGTTGGATGTGGCTGAACGCTATGCCGAAAAGCCGTTGCCTGCTTCTTTCTTGGCGTATGAGGCTTTTGTGGAGACTGAATTAAGGAAGCGGGACATACCTCTGGAAATCAAGTGCTTGCCAATTGCGTTAAGCCAAATGAAGTCGGATTTCCGTTCGGGCGACCGTTGCGGCATCTGGGCCATGCCCACCTTGGTCGGGTTGCGCTATGGGCTTTCCATCGACGGGCAAATCGACGAGCGCTATGTCATGCAAGCATCCACACGGGCGGCCTTGGACTACCTTTGCGACTTGCATGGGCAATACCACGACTGGTGGCTGTGCATTTTGGCCTATGCCAACAGCCCCAACGCGCTTCAGCACGCCCTTGCTCGCGGCGGCGATTCGCTGGCGGTGTGGGATTGGTATGAGCGGAAACTGTTGCCCGACGTGGTCGTCGTCCGCGACTTCATAGCCTGCGTATATGCCTATGGCGACGAGAGCCGACGTGTGGCCGATCCGACCGACGAACCCGAAAAAGAGCTTGAAACGACGGAAACGCCCCAACCGTTTTCTCCGACAACGACCAAACCGTCCCCGACACCTCCTAAAACCTCAGCATCCAGCCAGACAGCTCCCCAAAAATACACCGTGAAAAAAGGCGACACACTGACCAAGATAGCCCATCGACACCATGTTTCGGTGGCCAACCTGAAGAAATGGAACCACCTGAAAAGCGACAGGATTCAAGAGGGACAAAAACTCATCGTCAAGCCATGAAACCGATTAAAACACTGATATTCATCTTTTCCATCATGCTGCTTTTGGTGGCGGGATGGTTGTTTTTCCCCGCCGATGGCCTTGCTTTGGGGGGACTTACGTTGCGCTTCCCGTCCTACGTCGAAGAACTGGGTCAAGACGAGGAGGTGGTGGTGGACGTGGACGCCGTGATGGACAACGTGAAGAAAAGCTTCGAGATGACTTGTTCGGAGACCATGTACGACAGCCTCGTTTTCTTCCGCGACTACCTGAAAGGAAACCCCAACCGCATCTATCTGCCCGACGACGACTACACCTTTTTCGACACGCTGTTTGCCCAGTTCGAGCGAGCCCAAGCCGAAGGCATGACCTATCGCGTGATGCACTACGGTGACTCTCAAATCGAGATGGACAGAATCAGTTCCGTGCTGCGACAGAAGTTGCAGGAACTGTTTGGCGGATCGGGGCCAAGCATGATTCCTGCCATCCAAACCGTGGCCACCATCTCGGTGTCGCAACGCGCCTCAGGATTGAAACGCTATACGCTCTATGGCGACTCCACTACGCGCCGCGCCGGCCACAATCGCTACGGCGTGATGTCGCAGTTCGGGCAAGTGACGGGCGAAGGCTCGGTTTCCTTTACGCAAACAGGTCATTCCCAAGCGTTTGAAAAGGCCAAGGAGATTTCCTCGGTGTCGGTGCTTTTGGGCCGCAACAGCCAAGGCTTCACGGCTTCGTTGCGGTGCGACACGCTGAAGGTCGAGCCAAAAACGCTCAACGCCAACGATAGTGTCTCGCTCATCACTTGGAATCTTCCCGCGAAGGTCAAGAAAGGCACAATCCAATTCAAGGGCAACGCCGAAATCTATGCCGTTCTCTTGGACGGGGGAGCGGGCGTGGCCTTGGACAACGCGGCCCTGCGCGGCTGTTCGGGCAACATCTTCACCCGCATCAACGAAGCCGTTTTGCGCCAATCGTTCCATCTGCTCGACACGCGCCTGATCATCCTCCAGTTTGGCGGCAACCGTATGCCCGGCATCGCGGGAAGCAAGAACATCGCATCCTACATGAAAGAACTTGAAAGACAAATAAGTTACCTGAGACAAGTGGCTCCGCATTGCACTTTCCTGTTCATTGGGCCTGCCGACATGGGCAAGAGCTACAACGGCAAGATGGGCACATGGAAAGGCCTGCCCGAGCTGAACGACTCGCTGCGAGCCATGTCTTTGCGCAACGACGTGGCCTATTGGGACATGTTCCACGTGATGGGCGGCGAAGGCTCGATGGTGCAGTGGGTGAAACACCAGCCGCCCTTGGCCGGCCCCGACTATGTGCATTTCACCTTCAGGGGGGCACAAGAAATAGGGGCGGATTTGGCCAAGTCGTTCACCACGTATTACGACTTCTACAAACTGCGCCAGCGCGTGCCGAACGAGGAAGTCATCGACTTCGTCAACCGAGACAGGAGCCTGGATTCCATCATGCGTCTTCGCCGGAATGTGCCCCATTACGAACCTTGGAAAAAAGGTATGAAATGAGAAAACGACTGGTTTTCATAGGGTTGGTTTTTCTATTGGGCTTCGCTAAGGCTCAAAGCCAGCCTTTGCTGCGACCTTTGCCCGATTGCCCTTTTGCCCATTTCGAGCGCAACCACCTGATTTTCCCTGGCGACAAGGCCGCCATGGAGCGTTTCTACCAAAAACTGGATTCCGTCGTTTTTCTCGGGAAAGGCAACGTCAGCATCATGCACATCGGTGGCTCGCACGTGCAAGGAGGGATGTTCACCCAACAATTCCGTGACAACTTGCTGAGCATCAGCCCCGATTTGATGGGCGGGCAAAACTTCGTCTTCCCGTTTACGGCGGGCAAGACCAACAACCCGTCGCATTTCATGGTGAGCTATACGGGCGAGTGGAGCTATTGCCGCAACGCCGTCAGAAGGGAGACCGACAAGCGCATGGGCTTGGCTGGCGCAGCCGTCACCACCACCGATGCAGACGCTTCCATCAGCATCATCACCCGTGAACGCTATCCATCTGATTGTCAGCCAGAATACCTTTTCAACAAAATAACCGTTTTGGGCTTTTCCGAGACCGAAAACGTGGTGCCAGTGGTCGGCTGCGACGGCACCTTGGTTCATGGCCAGTATGACGAATGGCTTTCCACCTATACCTTCAAACTTCCAAAACTAACCGATTCCGTCTGCATTTGCTTCGATTCCGTGGCAGGCGAGTTC
Organism: Bacteroidales bacterium; assembly: GCA_017439405.1. Lineage (GTDB taxonomy): Bacteria > Bacteroidota > Bacteroidia > Bacteroidales > F082 > Limimorpha. Next base: position 10,213 of record JAFSJF010000109.1, on the reverse strand, counting down.
ACGCTTACCGGCGTTTTGCTTGACAACGGCCTGACAGGCATCAGCGTGCATGGTGTGGGCGTCAATGGCGCAAGCGTGCCTTCCTACCTGCGCTGCGACGACTTTGAGCGCGACCTCGAACTCATCAAGCCCGACCTGATCATCTTCGGCATCGGCATCAACGACGCGGCGGAGAAAGACTTCGAGAAGGAGACGTTCAAGCAAAACTATGCCGAGCTCATCGGCATCATACAGCGCGTCAACCCCGACTGCGCCCTGCTTTTCGTGACCAACAACGACAGCTTCAAACGCAAACGGGTGAAAAAGAAGCGCGTCTATGAGGTGAACACCAACGGCCCTATTGTACAGCAGGCGTTTATGGAAATGGCCGAAGGCTATGGCGGCGTGGTTTGGGACCAGTTCGACGTGATGGGCGGCCTGAAGTCGATGCAGAAATGGGAAAAGGCAGGCTTGGCGCAAAAAGACAAGGTACACTTCACCCGAGAAGGTTATAAACTGATGGGCGACCTGCTTTATAACGCCTTGATTACCGACTACATAGAACACATCAAAAACAGCCAAAAACCATGATGGAGAACCTTTTAGACATAACCAAAGAGTTCTTTATCAACCTTTTCTCGTTCGACAAGGCGCACCCGCTGTTGTTCACCCAATTCTATTTTTGGGCCTTCTTCGCCATCGTGTTCGCCTTCTTCTGCCTGCTGAAAAACAAGACCCTGCTCCGCAACGCCTTCCTGTTTTTCGTTAGCCTGTTTTTCTACTACAAGACGAGCGGACTCTTCACTTTAATCCTGATTTTCATCACGTTATACAATTTCTTCGCGGGAAAGTGGCTGCATTCGCGCAAGAAGGAAGGGAGCCGTAATGCCATTTTGGCGCTCAGCGTAATCGTGAACCTGTCCATCTTGTGCTACTTCAAATACGCCTATTTCCTCACGGACGTCGTCAACAACCTGTTTCACACCGACTTCCGCGTGTTCGACGTGTTCTCATGGGTAGGCAACGAAATCACTCATAGCAACCGTTTCAGCGTCGATGACATCTTGTTGCCCGTGGGCATCTCGTTCTATACCTTCCAGGCCATCAGCTACATCATGGACGTGTATCGCCGCCGCATAGAGCCAGTCAGAAACATTTTCGACTTCGGCTTCTACGTGAGCTTCTTCCCGCAGTTGGTGGCCGGCCCCATCGTGAGGGCCAACGAGTTCATCCCACAACTTCACAAGCCCTATTTCCTCGGTCGCAAGCAGTTCGGCATCGCCGTGTTTTGGATCATGAACGGCTTGGTGAAGAAAATCGTGCTCAGCGACTACATCGCCGTCAATTTCATCGACCGCGTGTTCGACAACCCATTGTTATACACTGGTTTTGAAAATCTTATGGCCTTGTTCGGCTATTCGCTGCAAGTCTATGCCGACTTCTCGGGCTACACCGACATCGCCATCGGCGTGGCCATGCTGATGGGGTTCTACCTGCCGAAAAACTTCAACTCACCCTACAAGGCCAAGAGCCCTGGCGAGTTCTGGAAACGTTGGCACATGTCGCTCTCACGCTGGCTGCAAGACTACCTTTACATCCCGCTCGGCGGCAACCGCAACGCCACTTTCGGCTCGTTCTGCATCATCACCGTGATTGCCGCAATCGCCACATTCCTTTCGGGCAGTTGGTGGGTCGGCTTGGGCATTGGCGTCATCGCGGCGATATTGGCTTTGGTGGCCATTTTCAAGCCCGAGAAACGCAAGAAAATCACCACCAACATCAACGCCATGGATACGATGCTGCTCGGTGGCTTGTGGCACGGCGCTTCATGGAATTTCATGATTTGGGGCGGCTTGAACGGCATCGGCATGGTGTTCTACAAGTTTTGGCGCGACTGGAGCGTGTATGGCCGCACACTGTTCATCTTGGCCGTGACTTTTGGTCTCCGCTTGCTGTGCGTCTATGTGCCGCAACCCGTGTTCAACGTGTTGTTTGTGTGGTGTTTGATTATCTTGGCGGGCAATATGGTCAGGATGCTTTACAACCTCTTTGGCGGCAAGAAGGCATGGCAGTGGCTGCAAGACGCTTGGGCCGTTTTCCAGACGTTCACCTTCATCACCTTCACGCGCCTGTTTTTCCGCAGCGGCTCCAACCTCGACCCCGCCGTGGCCAACGAAACAGCTTGGAACACAGCCAAAAATATGGTCAACCAAATGGGCAGCCATTGGCGCATTGAACAGATTCCCGGCATCATCGTCCACTATCGCAATGTATTCATTCTCATTCTGTTGGGGATGATAATCCACTGGTTGCCAGAAAATTTCAAGCGGCGCTATCGCATTTGGTTCGCCAAGATGCCCCTGCCGCTGATGGTACTCGTCTGCGTGCTCATCGTGTTCGTGATTTACCAGTTCATCACGGCGGACTTGCAGGCGTTTATTTATTTCCAGTTTTAATCCATAGCCTCATGAAAGACCTCAACATCGCCTATATCCAAGCCAACCTGAAATGGGAGGACAAAGCAACCAACTTGCAGCATTTCAGCGACTTGATGAAGCAAGTAAAGCCCGAAACCGACTTGGTTCTCCTGCCCGAAACCTTCACGACGGCCTTCCCCGTCGACCCGAAACGGTTCGCCGAAACTGAAGACGGAACGACCATGCAATGGCTTCATGACCAAGCCAAAGCGAAGAATGCGGTGGTTTGCGCCACCTTCCCTCTGGAAAAAGACAGGCATTATTACAACAGCCTCGTTTGGATGCGCCCCGATGGCAGTTACGAACTCTACTTCAAGCGGCACACCTTCACCATGGGCGGCGAGGACAAGTTGGTGGAACGCGGTGAGAAACAGTTGGTTGTGGAGCTGAACGGCTGGCGCATCCGCCCGATGGTGTGCTACGACATCCGCTTCCCCGTGTGGGCGCGAAACCGCTACAAGGACGGGCAATACGAATACGACCTCGGCTTCTATCTCGCCAACTTCCCCGACTCGCGCATGAACGTCTGGCACACGCTGCTCCAAGCCCGCGCCATCGAGAACCAAGCCTACTGGATAGGCGTGAACCGTGTCGGCGAGGATGCCAACGGACTGAGCTATAGCGGTGATTCTCAGATGATTAATGCACGCGGACAGGTCATCTCCAAGGCCGAGTCCTATCAGGAAGCAGTGCTGCACTGCACCTTGGATTACGATGCCTTGCAACGCTTCAGGACGAAATTCCCTTTGGGACCAGACTGGGATGGGTTTGAAATTTCGGCTACCACAGTGTGACAGCCCTACAAGCGAACGATTAAACAACTGAATATGCAGCAAACAGGAGAAATAATAATATACCAGCCCAATGAAAATGTGCAGCTTGAGGTGCGTTTGGAGGAAGAGACTGTTTGGCTAACACAGGCACAAATGGCATTATTGTTTGGCACACAACGGCAAGCTATTACAAAGCACATCAGGAACATCTATGAGTGTGGAGAACTTTACAAAGGGGCAACTAGTTCCATTTTGGAACAAGTTCAAAAAGAAGGAAACAGATTCGTAAACAGAAAAATTGAATATTATAATTTAGATGTTATCATTTCTGTCGGATACCGCGTAAACACCATTCGTGGCATCCAATTCCGCCAATGGGCAAACAAAGTCCTAAAAGACTATTTGTTAAAAGGTTATGCACTAAACCAACGGCTTATAAAAATCGAAAACCAACTAGAAAGCCAACAAACCCTACTCGCCGAACATTCCGAAAAGATAGACTTTTTCGTCCGCACCTCGCTTCCGCCTGCCAAAGGCATCTTCTTTGAAGGCCAAGTCTTTGATGCCCATACCTTCGTCAGCGACTTGATACGCAATGCCAAAAAACGCATCGTTCTCATTGACAATTATGTAGATGACACTGTGCTGAAGCTTCTTGATAAACGTTCATCGGGTATCAAAGCAACCATTTATACAAAACAAATCTTGCCTGCATTGCAAAACGACATCAACCTCCACAACGCACAGTATGAACCTATTGACGTTCAAATCTTTGCCGACTCCCACGACCGCTTCCTAATGATTGACGAAACCGTTTACCATATTGGTGCTTCGTTAAAAGATTTGGGAAGGAAATGGTTTGCCTTCAGCAAAATGGATATTACTTCTACACTACTCCTTTCTAAAATGTAACATCATGCCTCTCTCCGTTTTCTCAGACGAATCCTATATGCGGCAAGCCTACCAAGAGGCACAAGCCGCCCTCGATGCCAACGAAATCCCCATCGGGGCCGTCGTGGTGTGCAACAACAAGGTCATCGCCCGCGCCCACAACCAAACCGAAACCCTCAACGATGTGACCGCCCACGCCGAGATGCTCGCCATCACCGCAGCGGCCAACGCCTTGGGCGCAAAATATTTGGACGAATGCACGCTCTACGTCACCTTGGAGCCTTGCCCCATGTGCGCCGGCGCACTTTGCCATTCCCATATCGGTAAAGTCGTCTGGGCTGCCGACGACCCGAAAAACGGCTTCTCGCGCTTCGGCAAAATGCTGCATCCAAAGACGAAAACCGATACTGGTGTGATGCAAGACGAATGCCTCGCCCTGCTGACGGACTTTTTCAAGAAGAAACGATGATTTCTGCGCAAAACTGCCCATTCTGCGCAATATCCTTGGCCGTTTTGACAACAAAAACGGTAATTTTGCCGCCATGACTGGAACCCGTTTACTCATTGTTGCCATCATCGTCGTGTTCGTGATCGCCTTTATCATCACGATGGTGTTGCTGAATGCCAGCGCAAAGAAAATCATCGACACCAATTCGAAGTTGGTGGAAAACCAGAACAAATTGCTGGAACAGAATAGGTTGCAAGAAGATGACAAAGCCGACCTGAAGAAACGTATCGACGAATTGGAGGGGCAGTTGCGGCAACAAGTTTCGGAGGAAGTGAAGTTGTTGCAAGCAGAGACACGACAACGCCGCGAACACATCGAACTGACCGCCGACATGGACGATATGGCCTTGATGGCTTGGCTCGACCAAGAAATGGAAAAGACGCGCCTTTACACTGATACTAACCTAACACTCAAAACATTGGCAAACACCCTTGGTCTGACACAACGACGTCTTGCCGCGTTGTTCAAGAACCATCCGAAATATGCCAACTTGGGCGACTACCTCAACGAGAAACGCTTCATTTTGGCGTGCCGTCTGCTGCGCGAGCAACCCAACTGGACCATCGAAGCCGTTGGAAAGGAAGCAGGATTCGGAGGTCGCAGAACCTTCCAAATGGAAGTGAAGCGCAGGCTGGGCATCACACCTTTGCAGTACCGTCAAGGCGCGGAAAGCGTCATTTCCCAGGAAAACACTGAGACTTCAGATTAATACCCGCCGCTGCACCCAAGCGTAGACAACAATGGCAGCAACGGTGGAAATCTCCAACAGCAGGTAAGCCCACAACTGATCAGGCTCGAAAAGCAGCACGACAATGACTGGCAACAGGCTGGAAATCAAGATATAAAGCACCATCCAAATGCCCACCTGACGGAGCCGTCCACGATAGCAGAACGTGATGGCGCTGCCCAAGGGCAGATAGACGAGCATCAGCGAAACTGCGACAGGAAGGCCAACGCTGTCGGAGATGGACGGGATGAGATCCGTCAGGAAACCCGCGAAATCGAGCGCGATGATGAGCCACCACCACACCGTGAGCGGGCGGTAGAGCGGCTTCATGCCGCGCATCAGGCCGAAATACATCACCACGGAGCCGAAGGTCTTGACGATACCGCTCAGCCACGAGAGGTGATGGGCGTCCATCCAAAGCGACACCTCCGTCCAGCAGACGACAGCCTGCAGGAGATAACTCACAAAAGCCACCTCGATGAGCCAGCGGGGCAGGCCGCTTTCAACGTGGTTCACAAGGTATTGGTTCTCAATTTTTTCCATCTTTTCGATGGGATGCTGTCGGGGTGTTTCCATGGCTGCAAAAATAAGGTTTTATTTCGATGACAAGCTCAAAAATGTATCATTTGTCATATAACCGTTCAAAAATAAACTGCATAATGATTTGACACGAGACACGAGACTACGGGACACGGGACGAAACTCACGGCTCGCGTCCCGCGTCTTTTATGTAAACTAAATTGCCCATATAGTTCTTAATTGACTAAAAGTGATGCAAATGTAAGGAGAAAACGCGGTACGGTGTTACACTTTCTTCGGCGAAAAGCGGAAAATCGGAAGTTTTGCGCAAAATCGCACTTTCTGCGCAGCAAGTCGAAAAAATTTCCGAAACAAGTCGAAGGCGAATGTTACTTTTGCAAACTTTTTTGAACTACTGTACATTTAAACACTTATTCCATGAGAAAAAAACGTTTTCTTGAAACGACCCTGAGCCTCGCCTTGGCCTTCGCTGCCACGGGCGCCTGGGCACAGGTCAACCTGGGCGACGTCCCGAAGGAAATCCACTTCGAGGACGCCAGCATCGAGAATCTCGGCCACCTGACGATGACCGTGGCTGATTCCGTAGTCTTCGACGCCGAGCGTCAGACCTACGACACCATGCAAGTGACCAAAAACATTGAGTGGGACACCCCAGCGGGCACCGCCATGAAACGCATGAAAGAGAGAGAAGCCAATAGCAAGGAAAACCCCAGCGGCTTCATCGACGGACAACACAGCTGGTGGTACGACATGTACTGGTACCGCTTCTTCTATCCATCCATCAATGCCAAGGGCGAGGAAATCGTCCTTTCAGCCCTCGCTGCCTTCCCCGACGGCGACCCCGACCATATCAACAACGTCATCATCGGTTGCCACGTCACCATCACCAGCAACAAAGAAGCCCCGTCGGAATATTACCTGACAGGTAGTTGGCAGACCGACGTCGGCATGTTGATGTGGCACGCCTCAAGTGGCACCGTCGATCACAAGCCACTGAGCAACCAACTTTATTATAACTTGGTCATCCTGCCCGACTATGAGGGCTACGGCCTCACCAAAAACCTGCCCCACCCTTATCTTTATCAAGAGCTGACGGCACGGCAGGTGGTGGACGCCACGCGCTACGGCATCGCACTTTACCAAAACAGCCCCGTCATCGCCTCCTTCCGCCGTCCGTTCCGCGATAACTGGAAGACGGCCTCGGTGGGCTATTCGCAAGGCGGCAGCGTGGCCATGGCCACCCATCGCTTCATCGAGCAAAACGGCCTCGACGGTGAGCTTAACTTTGCTGGCTCGGTTTGCGGCGACGGCCCTTACGACCCCATAGCGCATGTGCGCTATTACATCACTGAGAACGACGGCCTGCTCAACATGCCCGTGGTGCTCCCCCTAATCCTGAAAGGAATGCTCGACAGCAACCCCTACATGCGCGAGCACAAGCTGGAGGATTACCTCGTGAAGGATTTCCTCGACACCGGCATCGTGCAGTGGCTCATCGACAAGAACGACCCGACCAAGGAAAAAACCACCGACGACATTACCGCCGCGCTGAAAGCACTCTACAACAATGGCCAATTCAGAAATATCTTGAATTCAGACGGCACGGCATATATCGATAAACTGATGACACCCGAAGTCTATGCGTATTTCAGTAACGAGAACAATTTCAATGCAATGCCCAACACGCGCGGCGTGGCCCAAGACCTGCACTTGGCCCTCGAAAGCAACAACCTAACGCAAGGTTGGACACCCCGACACCCCGTCAAGCTGTGGCACTACACGAAAGACACCGTCGTGCCTTACGTCAACGCCGAAAGTGCCTATAGCTGGCTGGGGTCCTATTGCATGCTCACCACACCCGACGAGTCATGGTACCAGTCGAGTTGGGACCACGTGGGCGGTGGCCGCGTGTTCTTCACGGGCATGAATTTGGGCGCTGCCGAAAACGAACTTTTGGAAATCGTTCTTCAGTAGATGAGCATAATTAGTTTACATATAGGACGCGAGACACGAGACTGCGAGACGCGAGACATTGGACTTGTCCCGTGTCTCGAAGTCCCGCGTCCCGTGTCAAAAAAAACATGCAGCTTAATTTTGAACAATCACTTAAAATTTAAATAAGGAGCACAAAGCCATGAGAAAGATATTATCAGCCATCGCATTACTGCTTGCGACCGTTGCCGCACAAGCCACGGGAGTGAGAACCAGTGTCGACCTGCCTCTTGAAGGCGGGACGGTGTCAACAAAAGTCGTGCTGAACACCGACACCCACACCGCCTCCATCGGATGGGACTACGACGCCTGCATTCCGCAATATTCCGTAGGCAAACTGAACATTCCCTCTACCATCACTTACGAAGGAGAGACCTACACCGTCACGGCCATCGCCAACGTGGCCTTCCGCTTCTGCACCCAACTGACGGAGGTGGAGATCGAAGAAGGCGTGACCACCATCGGCAACTACGCTTTCATAGGTTGCAGCAACCTTGAGGCCATCAGCTTGCCCGCATCACTCACCACCATCGGCAGCGGCGCCTTCTGCGGACTGTCGAAGCTGACCGCCATCAAGGTGTGCGCCACCACGCCGCCCGAATGGGCTTGGTACGATGTGTTGCAAGTCAGCGGCGGCACCGAGGGAGTCAACAGCTACTTGAAGCTTTATGTGCCCAATGGCAGCCAAAGCGACTATCTTGCCGCCAAGCAGGACTATTCGTGGACTTGCATGAACACGGGCAACACGCCTTACACTTGGGGCCTCACCGAGACCCGCTCGCAGGTGGGCTGGGGCAGCTACTTCGATGCCAATACCATCTTCACGTTAGAGGAGTGGAACCAACACCTCAGCATCAACATCTTCACCGTGGATGACCTGAAAGCCTTCCGCGACATGGTGAATGCCGGCACTACCTACAAGGATTACATCATCACCTTGGAAGCCGACCTCGACCTGAACAACGAGGCGTGGACTCCCATCGGACGCGTCGATCAAAATGTCAATAACTATTACTACGACTTCTGCGGCACCTTCGACGGCAAGGGACACACCATCAGGAACCTCAATGTTACAGGGGAATTGAGCAACAGGGGGCTTTTCGGTGGCACACGCAATGCCACGATCAAGAGACTCATTGTAGAGGATGCCTCCGTGGAAGGCGATTTCTATGTAGGCGCTGTCGTCGGCCATGCCGAAGGCACGACCATCATTCAGGACACCTATGTGAAGAACAGCACCGTGAGTGGACGTTGCTTCACGGGCGGCATCGTTGGCGGTGCCGTCAATTATGATAACGAAAACAACTGTGACCTGCAAATGGAGCGGTGTGTGATAGAAGGCGGTTCAGTCAGTTCCTACTATAATCAATACAAGCCCGATATAACGAATAACCAGCCTTTCTGGGAAAGTCTCCCGTTCTATGGCACCGTTGGCGGTCTTATTGGCTATGTCGATTACGCCAAGGTTCAGAATTGTGCCAACTTGAACACAAAGGTCTTTTGGGATTCCAGCTGGGTGTATGATGAATACGGAGAAGAACTCAGAAAGACCGTTACCCGTGGAGCACTCATCGGCTACCAGCAAAACAATGCCACCACTCCTCCGGCCTTGTCGAATTGCTACGTCCAGCTCCATCCGGAAAACAGCCTCACTGCCACGGATTATATGGTGAGCAGTCATGTAGAACATTTGGATCCAGACCGTTATTACGGCAATGCATCTTATTCGGGCGGCTATACCCACTGGAGCTACAATTTGAACACTTTGGCCAAAAGCGGAAATGCAAGCGAACTCAACAGTTTTATATTACAATCGAAGTTAGGCACCTCATCATGGGCCTATACCGATGAAAAACTGCCTTTGCCAGGCTACTTTGCCTACATGTTCGGTGACATTTCGACCAACTATGCCGCGTATCTGCCCTACGGCACCGAAATCGATGCTCCCAACTACCTTACTTTGACCGAGGACGGCAGCGCTTACACGGCCAGTAGCATCCACGTCAACGAAGACTTTGCTGGTTTAAATAATTATTTGCCTCTCGGCTCCAGTCAAATCACCGTTGCGAACGGTGTCGTCAACGATATCACACTCAGCGCGACATTGAATGACACGCAGGAGGTCACCACCGAGTATCCTGTTTATGTGAAAGACGAAAACAACATGCTCGTCCTCGACCCGCACGGCAACCCCGTGCAAGCCACCAACGATGACGGCACGCCCATGACGGAATCCTTCACCGAAACGGTAAACACCTACACACCAAAAGGTTATACACTTTATTTGCCGTACAGCATCACCCTTTCAGGCGACTGCAAAGTGTAT
>JAFSJF010000108.1 GCA_017439405.1 Bacteroidales bacterium | reverse complement strand
GCGTGCAGGTCGAGAAGTGGTCGTAAGTGCCTGCGCCGGTGACCGTGCCGCCCGCTTCGGGGTTGGCCGCGGCCGTGACGTCGTAGCTGTTCAGCTCGAAGTTCGCGACGTAGTCGGCGGGGCCCGTCACATCAAAGCTGTAAACCGCATCGGTCGTGACGACCTCGCCGCCCAAAGTCCAGCTCAGGAAGTGGTAGCCCGTGTTGGCCGTGGCCGTCAAAGTGCAGGTGTTGAAGTGGTTGTAGGTGCCTGCGCCTGCTATCGTGCCGCCCTCGGTCGGGTTGGCCGCGGCCGTGATGTCGTAGCTGTTCAGCTCGAAGTTCGCCACATAGTCGGCGGGGCCGCTGACCTCGAAGCTGTAGGTGGGATCGGTCGTGACGACCTCGCCGTCCAAAGTCCAGCTGAGGAAGTGGTAGCCCGTGTTGGCCGTGGCCGTCAGCGTGCAGGTGCTGAAGTGGTCGTAGGTGCCAATTCCTTCCACCGTTCCGCTTTCTCCTGGGTTCACGGTGGCAGCGATGGTATAACTATTCAAGCTGAAATTGGCCACAAAGCTGGCATCTTCGGTCACGACAAAGCTATAGCTTCTGTTGGTTGAGACCTCGGCGCCGTCTTGCGTCCAATTGACAAAGGTGTAGCCCGTGCTGGCCGTGGCCGTCAGCGTTACGGTGGTGCCATATTCGTAGATGCCTGCGCCAGTAATGGAGCCGCTTTCTTCCGGATTGACCGCCGTAGTGACCTCACAAGTCACTGGTGCGAAGTTCGCCGCATAGGCAACGGCCTCGGTCACTGTGAAGCTATAGGTGGCATCGGTCGAGACCTCTTCACCGTTCAATGTCCAATTGACGAAGGTGTAGCCTACATTGGCCATGGCTGTCAAGGTGCAAGGCTCGCCCGGATGATATGAGCCTCCTCCTGTCACCGTACCGCCGGCCGACGGATTGGCAATCGCAGTAATCTGATAACTCACAGACTCCAGATAGAAATGCGCCACATAAACGCCCGCCTCGGTTACGGCAAAGCTGTAGGTGGCATCAGCCGAAACCTCGATGCCACCCCTTGTCCAGTTGACGAAGGCATAGTCTTCGTTGGCCGTTGCAACCAAAGTGCACGTGGTGCCGTGAGGATAAGTGCCTGCACCGCTGACCGTTCCGCCTTCCTCAGGCAGAGCCGTAGCCATGATCTCGTAGCTGAGCTGTTGGAAATGCGCCACATAGTTGCGGTTTTCCGTCACAACGAAACTGAATGAAGCATCATTGGTAACGAGGTTGCCGTTCAACGTCCAGCGAAGGAAAATGTATCCAACACTTGGGGTAGCAGTCAAGGTGCAGGTGTCGCCGTAAAAATAGGTTCCCGCACCTACGAGGTCGCCCGCACTACCAATGTTGCTCGACACGGAGATGTCGTACTGGTTCAGTTCGAAATTGGCGACGAAGTCGTGGTCTTCATGGATGACAAACGAATAGTTGTCCGAAGTGGAAACTATCGTGTCGGCCTCCATCCAGTTTGCGAAATGATAGCCCGTGTTGGGCGTGGCAGTCATGGTGACGGTGTCGCCCCTATAATAGGTGCCTTCACCCGTCACCGTTCCGGCGTTTTCCGGCATCACCGCAGCGACGACATCATGGAAGTCTTCCAACAGGCCCACCGTCAGCAGGGCGGATTGGGAATACTGAACACCGCACGATCCACTGACCGAACAGCGGTAAAGGTTGCCGTCCATATCCCAAGTGGCACCGTTGATGGTCAACGTGCGGGTGTTGACACCTGCGTAGATGCTGTTGGCCGTCAAGTCGTTCCACGTAACGCCCTCATCTTCGCTGACTTGCCATTGGAAGGTCAAGCTCGCACCCGTCGTCGTTATGGCAAAGGTGGTCGTGTCAGTTTCAAGGATGGCTATCGACTCCGGATGGCTCGTGATGGAGAAGTTCTGCTGGCGAATGGTCACGCTGCCGTTGATGAAGTTCACGGGGAACAAATCCCCATCTGTCGTGGCATATTCGCACGAAGCCGTGTTCCAGGTCATCTGGCTATTACCGACCGATCCTACAAAGTTGAGCCACAGCAAAGTACCGTTTCCAATGGTAGTGCCGTCAACCGAAATCCAAGTGATATAGACCACTCCGTCAGCAGCGTTGACGTGAAGCTCGCCGCCGTTCAGGTGGGCATTCACCCCATCATAGCCTTGGAAAGCCAATACGTTGGCATTGTAAGCCAATGACAAGGAAACCGCACCTACTTCATTGAAGTTTGTGACCGTAATCGGAACGCCAAATTCCGTGTCGGAGCAGGTTATCAGGCTTCCGGCACGAGTGGTGATGGTCGGGAGCAGGTGGTTCACGGTGAGCTTGGCTGACTCCGAAACGATTTCGGGTTCGCATTCGCCCGACACTCGGCAACGATAGCGCAAGCCGTTCATGTCTAAGGTGGCATTGTAAACGTTCATCACTCTGTTGGTCACGTTTCCGTAATGGCTGCCGTTGCTGAGGTCGGCCCACGTCTCGCCATCATCCCCGCTCACCTGCCATTGGTAGGACAAAGCGCGGCCTCCAGCAGTGACGGAAAACGTGGTGCCCTGCCCTTCGTTGATGGTCTTGTTGACGGGCTGGTTGGTGATGTAGGGAGCGTAATAGACGGTAGCCGTGCCATTTTGGTAGGTGGTCGGGAAAACCAGGCCCTGAAGGTTGGAATACTCGCAACGCGAAGTGTTCCAAGTCAAGGCATGGCTGCCCGGCTGACCGACGAAGCGCAAAGAAAGCATCCTTCCGTTGCCGATGGTGGCACCCGAAACCGACATCCACGAGACATAGACCGTGCCATCGGTCGCGTTGACATAGAGCGAGCCGTCCGCCAAAACGCTGTTGAGGTTCTCGTAACCAAGAAAAGTCAGCGAGGTCGTGTCGTAGTTCAAGGCCAAGGAAACCGCTCCGACGTTCTGGAAATTGGTAGCCAGCACTTCGGCATCAAACTCGACCTCCTCGCAAGAAGCCACGTTGTCAACGCGCGTGGTGATGGTCGGAAGGAGCGGGTTCACGTGCAGCAAGGCAGACTCCGAAACCGCATCAGGCTCGCAGGTGCCGCCCACCAAGCAGCGGTAACGGTTGCCGTCCATGTCCAATGTCGCGCCCACCACCGTCATCGTGGCAGAGGTCACGTTGTTGTAATGTGAGCCGCTGCTGAGGTCAGCCCACGTCTCGCCGCCATCGGTGCTTTCCTGCCATTGGTAGCTGAGGCCATGCCCACCCGCTTGCACGGCAAAGGTGGTGTTTGAGCCTTCGTCAACGGTCTTGTTGGCAGGCTGGCTTGTGATGTAAGGCGTGTAATACACCGTTGCCGATCCCGAAACGAAAGACGTCGGGAACAAACGCCCCGCTCCGTTGCTGTATTCGCATTGCTGGGCATCCCAACCAAAGCTGGTGTTGCCCGACTGCGACTCGAACAGGAACTCAACGAGAATGGCGTTGCCGATACTCAGCTGCGACTCGGTGGCAATCCACGAGAAGTAAACCGTCCCGTCGTGTTCGTTGACTTGGGTCAAGCCGTTGGCCAAACCCGCATTGGGGTTCTGGTAGCCGGCATAATTGACCAGCTCCGCATTGTAGTTCAAGGCCAACGAAATGGCCCCCACGTTGTTGCAGTTCGTCACTGAGACGGCGATGCCAAACTCGTTGTCGGGGCAAGTGCTGACCGTTCCCGCCGTAGTCGTGATGGTGGGGAGCATGTCATACACCGTCAGCAGGGCGGCATCGGAATAGGCCGCAGGCTCACAGTTGCCGCTCACCTTGCAACGGTATTGGTTGCCGTTGAGGTTCAATGGCGTGCCTGTGATGTACATGTGACTCGAGGTCACATATGAATAAGGTGTGCCGTTGGCGAGGTCGGCCCAGTCGTTCTGGCCGGCGGCCTTCACCTGCCATTGGTAGCTGATGCCGCTTCCCGTCGCGCTGACCGTGAAGCCCGTGTTTTGGCCTTCGGTCACGGTCACGTTTGTCGGCTGCGAAGTGATGGATGGCAGGTTATATACCGTAAGGGAGCCGTTGGCATACGTCGATTGGATGGCGTTGCCGTTGGCGTTGCTGTATTCACATTCGGCGGTGTTCCACGTCAATGCGGTGGTGCCGCTGATGCCCTCGAAACGGAACTCGATGAGCACCTCGCTGCCGAAGTCCACCGCGTTGAGCGAATACCATGTGAGGTAAACCACACCGCCTGTCGCATTCACGTGCAGATTGCTTCCAAAGTGCGTGCTTGGGTTCTGGTAGCCCAAGTAAGTCACCTTGTCGGCATCGTAGCTCAAGGCAAGGCTGATGGCCGACACGCCGTTGCAGTTGGTGACCGATATGGGAATGTCGGCCTCCGAACCCGGGCATATCGAGCCGCTCCCTGCCGTGGTGCCAATGGCAGCTTTCGCCGCCATTGGCACGCAAATGAGCAGAAATGCAACAATTACACTTATGATCTGTTTCTTCATTCCACAACGATTTTCACGATTTGAACATCTTCATGGCTTCCCGACACGGCGAGGCGGCCCACATACACGCCCGAAGCCAAGCCTGAAAGCTCGATTTCGTGCTGGCCTGAGCCCAAGCGACCTTCTTCGACCGACTTGACCGTGTTGCCCAACAGGTCATAGACCACGAAGCTCACACGGCTCTCCATAGTCAGGCTAAAGCTGACGACGCTGCGGTCGCGCATCGGGTTGGGATACACCGTCAGGGCGGCGCTGCCTTGCTCGTCAAGGTTGGTCATGTTCATGGTGACCATTTCAGGCATGGCAAGCTCAACGTCGCTGAGGACGATGGCGTTGCCGTCGGTCAACTCGGAGCGGCTGTCAAGGCCGAAGACGATGCTTTCTCCCATGCCGTCCAGGTCTTTGGTGCGGACGACAAGCGTCATCAGGGTCTCTCCGCTGGAGAGATACATCGGGGCAAGACTGTACCAGCTGACGGTGACAACGCCATTGTTGTCGTACAGCATGGCTTCC
This sequence comes from Bacteroidales bacterium, assembly GCA_017439405.1. Taxonomy (GTDB): domain Bacteria; phylum Bacteroidota; class Bacteroidia; order Bacteroidales; family F082; genus Limimorpha. Next base: position 5,823 of record JAFSJF010000108.1, on the reverse strand, counting down.
TCGCCGTTGGGCAAGACGACGCCTTCAACGCTGAGGTATTCGGCAGGATAGGCCAACTTGATCGAGATGGACCCCGCTTCGATACCGGTCTTCACGCGAACGGGGATTTCGACGACCTGGTCGGAGCCGACAAGCACTTGGCCTTCACTGAGCAAGGTGATACCGTCACGGCTCGGAGCAGCATAACTGGCGTTCACGTCACCGTAGCAAAGGGCGGTGATGGTCAAGTCGGCGGCGTAATTGTTGTAAGCCACCGAATCATAGAGGCTATAGTACATGTCGCCCATCGGGAAGGTCTCGATTTGATTGACATAGCGCTTCTGGATAAGAAGGGCATCGGTGCCATTCACGGTGAGGCTGCCGTTCACGTCGGCGGCTTCTAAACGGTTGCCCGTGAGCATGCTTTCATGCACATAGTGCAACATAACGGCAAGAGCGTCAGCCGTGGTGATGGTGGATTCCACGTCCACGACAGGAGCAAAACCTATTTTCTTGGCACCAAGGTAGCTGATGGTGTCGAAGCTGAAGTGACCCGTGGCATCGGTGGTGGTTTGGTAGAGCAGCGAATCGGCGAAGTCCTTCACCATCACAGTGCTGCCTTCCATGGCATATTCGGCGTTGCCATCATAGAGCATCGTTCCCGAAATCGTCCTGGCCGACACGGGCAGCATGGAGACTGGGAACACATTCACGCGGCCGTCCCATTGGTAATCGATCTTGTCACGAATCAGGTTATTCTCGATGTAGAGGCTGTCCACCGTGCCGAAGAAGTTGTAAGCTGCTTCGATGTCGTTCGAGCCGTCCTGATAGATGGCATAGCCGCCGTTGTTGATGATGTCGTTGCCCATCTCGGGGCTGTTGCCGATGACGGGATTGGCAGAGGAATAATTATCCAAATAAAAACCATGACTGGCATTGTCGTGGATGCTGGAGAGACTGATGGTGGGGCCTGCATAATCAGTTATCCTCATGCCATAACTATTTGAGTTCCTGAACTCGCAGTTCTCAAAAACAGGATAGTTGGTATTGCTCACATACACATTGTACTCGTTACCGTTCTCGATGATGCAATGCTTGAGCAGAGAGGCTATCGTGTGTTCATAGAAACGCAGGCCGTTCCAGCCGCCCACTTCACCGTTCAACGAAGTGAAAGTGATGGGAGCTTCCTCCGTGCCTTCGGCATTGAGGACATTGTAGTTGTAGTAATCTCCAACGCTCATGTATTTGCCTTGTGCGAAACGCAAGGTGATGCCAGGATTGAGCGTCAGACTAATAGTGTCATTCGAATTATAGTTGTTTTGGCGGACATACACATTGTTCAAAATGATGTAGTCATAGGCAGGCCATGTGCGGTTGGTTGAAACTGTGCCGCCGTTAATGGCAATACCATCCACAAGGTTGCCATCAAACTGCAGGCCTTCCATTACATCGTCCACATAGTAGGCATCAGTAAAGTACACACCGTAACTAGCGTTGTTGTTGAAGTCGCAGTCTGTCAACTCAGGCGCGGATTGATATAGATCTATGCCGTAACCGTTGGAGTTCCTGAACTCGCAGTTCTCAAAAACAGGATTGCTGGTGTAATACGCATACACATTGTACTCGTTACCATTTTCGAAAACGCAGTACTTAAGCAGTGAATTTCTAGTATTGGAATAGAACCGCAAACCGTTCCAGCCACCAACTTCGCCGTTCAGCGAAGTGAAGGTGATGGGCGCTTCTTCAATCCCTTCGGCATAGAGTTCCTCGTTGTAGTAGTCGCCCACATACATTTCGACGTTTTGCGCAAAGCGTAAGGTGGTGCCTGGGTCGATGGTGAGGCGAACCGTGTCGTTGGAATTGTTGCTGCGAACATAAATGTCGCCGAAGATGCTGTAATCATTAATCAACCAAGTGCGGCTGGGGCGAATGGTGCCACCATTAAGACCCACGGGCGAAGTCACATTGTTGAACGTGATGCGGTTGGCATAGGTGGGAATGTCAAGGTTGGGGTTGTTGAAGCCCACGCCGATGTTGGAGTTGCTCATGGTGCTGGTGAAGAAGTTGGTGGAGCTTCCAGTATCATAGTGCCACACGCAGGCATTGCTGAGGTTGTCGAAGCTCGTCATCACCATGGTGGCAGTGGAATTGTAATTCAAGTATATTCCATAAGGAGCATCATTGATATGCACTGCATCCAAACTCAATTCGGATTGGTAAAGTTCGATGTTGCGGTTGCTGGCTTCTTTAACGGTGCTGTACATCAGGCTGGGCTGTGTGGTGTATTCGCAGTAGAGGTTGGTGTTGGCCTTTTCGATCACGCAGTAGCGCAACGAGGAGGCGCAACCGTTGTCGCTGTTGTCGTAGAAATCGAAGCCTTCCCAGCCGCCTATTTGGCCGTTCAAAGCCGTGAAGGTGATGCTGTCAGTCTCCGTACCCACGGCATGGATGCCGCCATAGCTGATTTGGATATACTTACCAGAAGCCATGCGGATGGTGTTGCCCGCGCCAATGGTAAGTATGGGCTTGTTGGAGGAATTGTTAATGTTCAGGTTTCCATCCACTTGATAGCCGTTGTCGTAAAAAGCCCAAGTAGTGTTGTAATTGATATAACCACCCGCCGTGCGAATTTCGATGTCGTTGTCATAGAGGTCGAGGGTGGTCGCGTCATAGACGAAATCTCTATCGGGAGTATAGGAATACAGGCCGAAATGATTCCCCCATGCCGCACAAGTGGCGAAGGTGGGATCGCTGTTCGAATTGCGAATATAAACAGCATAGTTGTTGTTCGTCATGGTACATGACGTCAACACAGGACTGGAATAATCCAAATCCAAAGCGTTTTTGGCGTTATCGGCAATCGTGCAGTTGGTAAAGGACGTGTTGGAATCATACAGGCGGATACCGTGAAAGTTGGAACCCGTAAAGGTGCAGTTCGTGAAGGTAAGCTGGCCAGCGCGATAAAGACGCAGGTTGGCTTGATTGTCGCCATAGCCGCCGTTCTCGATGGTGGTGTAGCTCATCGAGGAGATGTAGTCGCTGTTATAAACGCCAGCATTGTGGTTATAGTTGTTGTCATAGAAACACACACCGTTCCAGCGGTTTTCGTCGGGATAGAGGTAGGTGAGCAGGATGGGGGCCTCTTCTGTTCCGTTGAAATAGACGCAGGCTCTATTGATTCTCAACTCAGTGTTTTCCGTAAAGTAAATCACCACGCCAGCCTCAATGTCGTGAATACCAGTGGTGAAGGTGATGTCGCTTGTGACCAAGTAAGGGCTGCCGCTCAGGGGGAGTACGCTGATGTGGTCGAGGTTGCCTTCCAATTGGGTGTAGCCCGAGAAGGTGACACTCAGGTCGTCCACCTGAATGTTGTCGGTGCTGGTAGCTGTCAGACGGAACATGAACTGCACTGCGGTTTCTGCCTCGTTAATGTTGAAGGGGTTGGTGACACCAGCCGAAATCCAGTCGCCATACACGAAAGTGGTGTCGGCCACGCGATAAAGCATCTCATAAGAAGTGTTGCTTCCTGCTTGAGACAAGGTGTAACCAATTTCCTCGATGGTCTTCATGGGATTGCCCAAGTCGAAAGGCATGGAGATGAAGTTTGCCTTGTTCACCAATTCATCGCCCGTTTCAACAGTGGCATAACGCATGAAGTTCAAGACGCTACCCGAGAGGTTTTGGCCGCCAGTGAAGAAAATCTTGTCGCCAAAGGCACAGGAAGCACCGGAATGGGTACGCACCGAAAGCACCACGCTGGAGGTCACCCAATCGAGGGCAGTGCCGTCCATGTAGGTGTAGTAAAGCTGGTTGCTAGGCAGCTCCTCCCCCATGCCGCCGATGACGGCGAGGATGCCGTTGGTGCAAACGGCAGAGTGGTTGCTGAGTGCCACAGGCATGGCGGTTTGGGCTGTCCAAGTGCCAAGGGTGCCGTCAAGATTGACGGTAGCGCTCCAAACGGTGGTCTTCAGCACACCGTTGGCATCGTGGCCACCAGTCACATAGATCTTGGAGTCGTAGGAAACGATGGCATGACCGTTGCGGGCTTCGGGCAGGTCGGTCACCTCTTCGATGGAGGCCACATTACCGCGCGAATTCAGCTTCAGGCAGTACACCTTATTGATAGCAGCGGTCTCGCTGTCGGTGGTGGCACCTCCAACGAGGTAGATGTTGTCGTGTACCGCGATGGCGCGAGCACCCCACAAGGGTTGCGGCAGGCTGATGGAAGATTCTTCCCATTCGCCAAGCTCGGCATTGAGCGGGTCGAGCGTGGCCACGTAAATCTTGCTGCTCACACCCTCGTCGTTCTTGCCGCCCATCACAACAAGATATTGTTGCGTGGCGACCACGGCCATGTCGGTCAAGGCTTCGGGCATGGCGTTCAGCGTAGTCCAACTCGAAACGCCGCTTTCATTTTGAACAGCACGATAGACGGTGTTCACGGGGTTGTTGCCATTGTGTCCGCCCACACAGAACACGTAGTCCTGCCAAGCCACCACTTGGTGGTTCATCAAGGTTTGGGGCAGGTTGGTAGTGGCCTCAAAGTCGTAGATGTCATTCATTTTCGACTGTAGTGAGACATTGTCGTCAATGACGACGTTTTGTCCGGTTCCTTGCACGAAATCGGAGTAGGTTGATTGGGTGAGCGTGGCACTATGGTCCATCACATACCTCGACACACTGACATTGTCGATGGCACCAGGAGGATTGGTTCCTACACTGCCATCATTGTACCATGCGAAACAGATTTTGTAAGTTCCAGCCGTGGTAATGCCAAAGTGTACGGTTTTGTTGGCCCATTCCGAGCTTCCATTCAGTTGGGTATTGCCGTCCAACGAAATCCATCCGTTCGGCAATCCTGACCCGACAGAAGGGGTCGTTGCATTCGGCAACATTCCTACACGAATGTAGTCACAGCCGCTCTCTCCTTCGGCTTTCCAGTCATAAGAGATAACGTAATCACCATTGGCCAAGACAAAGGTTTTGGTGGCATAGACCCATGTGGAAGCACCCGTGTTGTAAGTGTTGGTAGCTCCACCATCTTGGGAGATGTACATAGAGCGGTAGCCGCCACTGGCGGTGGCGGTTCCCCAAGCCCATGCATTGTTGGAGCTTCCGTTCAAGAAAGTCCAACCACAGCTTTCACCTTCAAAGGTGTCAAGGAAAGGATGATCTTCATCCACGGTTACGGCCGTTTGGCCGAACATTGCCAATGGCAGGGAAAACGCCATCAGCAGCAAGAGCGTTAGATTTTTACTCATAGCTAACTCGTTTTAATTGTTTGACATTGTGTTTTAGTATTTAAAGAATATGGTGCTTTCCTTTTGATTTCCCGGGCAGGCGACAAAAAGCGTGGACTTTACTCTATGCTTTGTTGTTAACAGAAGGCCTTCGACTGCCTATGGCACCACAACTAAATCAGTAAAACCCACGTGAAAACACGTGAGCGCGGATTGACCGCTTGTGGTGTCACATTAGAAAAGTGTCGAAGTTTTCTGTTGACACAAGCAATAACCAAACGCTATTCCTATATATACTTATGCCAGATTTCGGGGATTATTCCATTCGGGTTGATTTGGTTGGACTTCATATTATCAGCGGACAAAAATACAAAGAAATTGGCTTGCGCAAGGAAAAAAGAAAGAAATTCTTGTTTTTAAGGGAAGCCAATCCTTATTTGTTTCAGATTTGTTCAGATTTGTTTCCAAAAAAGGGAAGCCAATCCAAAGCAAATCCTTATTTGCTTCAGATTTGTCCAGATTTGTTTCCGAGAAAAAAGAAAGCCAATCCAAAGCAAATCCTTATTTGCTTCAGATTTGTCCAGATTTGTTTCCGAGAAAAAAG
>JAFSJF010000107.1 GCA_017439405.1 Bacteroidales bacterium | reverse complement strand
TGAGGATGGTGACATCCAACACGCCGATCGGGTCGCTGTCGTTGTTAGTGCCGGGGTTGGCGGTCAGCGAATACCACACGCCCTCGATATACATCGAGAAGTTGTGCAGCGTGTTGGGCTTGTATTCGGTGGAGCACTCGCAGTGGCAGGGGAACTCGCAGTTGCACTTGCCGCCGTCCTTGGTGCAGTCGCACTTGCATTCGATGTCGAAGCTTTCCTGAAGGGCTTTGAAGAAGTCCTTGGTGCTAAGGCCGTTGAGGTCTTTCACGACGCGGTTGTAGTCGATGACGTTCAGCTGGTTGTCGGGGAAGATGACGGTCATGAAGTAGTTGTACTCTTCCTTGCCGGTGTGGGCGGGGTTCTTTTCCTTCTTCTCTTGTCCGACGAGGGCTGCAGCGGCGCTGCGGTGGTGGCCGTCAGCGATGTACATGGCAGGAACTTTCTTGTCGAAGAGTTCGACGAGGCGGGCGATGGTGGCCTTGTCGTCGATGATCCAGAAGCGGTGGCCGAAGCCGTCTTCTTTGGCGATGAAGTCGTAGATGGGCTTCTCAGCGGTGATCTTGCTCACGATGGCGTCGATTTCGGCGACGGCAGGGTAGGCGAAGAACACGGGTTCCACGTTGGCGTTGGTGAGGCGGACGTGCTTCATGCGGTCTTCCTCTTTGTCCTTACGGGTCAACTCATGCTTCTTGATGACCTTGTTGACATAGTCTTCGCTATAGGCGCAGGCCACGATGCCATATTGCCAGTGGGCATTGGCGTCGGTGGGATTCATGCTTTGAGCGTAGATGTACAGTTTCTCTTCCTGGTCCTGTTTGATCCATCCGAAGTCTTTAAAGCTGTTGAAGTTCTCAACGACTTTCAGATAGGTCTCGAGGTCGCTGTCCTTATGGCCTTCGGGCAGGTCGATTTCGGCCTTGGTCACGTGGAGGAGGCTGTAGGGGTTGCCTTCGCATTCCTTACGAGCTTCTTCGGTGTTGAGCACATCATAAGGACGTGAGGCGAGTTTTTGGACGATGTCCACTCCTGGACGCCATCCTTTAAAAGGTTTAATGACTGACATAGTTATGTGTTTTAGTGGATGATTCTTAGGGTTTAGAGTTCGATATTGTTCTCTGGTTCATGCTTTTGGAGTGAAACGATCAATGCACCAACCATTTTAGTAAGCTCCATGAGCTCGTTTCGGATGTCGTCTTTTTGTGTATCATCGGTGATTTGGCGTTTTTCGGCGATGGTACAAAGAGCCACGCATTTGCCGATGCTGTCTTTTACCTTAAGAAGGTATTCGATAAAAACATCCTTAGGTTTGTTGGATCCTTCGATGATGTTGGATGTAATCTGCAGTGCTTCGTTAGCAAACATGTTGATAACTAAACGGTCGGCATCGCTATGGCAATAATTAGACAGGACGATGATTGCATTCGCAAAATCTATCGATTTGTGATAGATGCGAAGGTTCTCAAACTTAAAAAAAACGTTAGTTCTTGAGTTCTCCTGGTTCATTATCAAGTGTTTGAATAAAAGCACCACAAGAAAAGCCTTGTGGTGCTTTTGGTTGAAAAAATTATTTGTTCACTTGGAAACGCTTGTTGCCGGTCTTGAAGAAATCGGCAATTTGGTTGGCGGCAGCCAAACCAGCGTTGATGTTGGCCTCTTCGGTCTGGGCACCCATCTTCTTGGGTGTTGCAAAATAACGGCCTTCGAAAGCCTTGAATTCGGCATCTGCATCGGGCATGATGTCGGTGATGTATTTGAGGTCGGTACGCTCGGCCATCAGTTTGAGCAGTTCGGGCTCGTTGATGACTTCCTTGCGGGCGGTGTTGACGAGGATGCCACCTTTGTGCATCTTGTTCACCACAGCGTAGTTGATGCTCTGCTTGGTCTCGGCAGTGGCCGGGATGTGCAGGCTGACGACGTCGCAGGTCTCGAAGAGGGCGTCGCGGTTGGCAACAGCGTGAACGCCGGCTTCTTCGATCTTCTCAGCGGGGACGAATTCGTCGAAAGCATAGACTTCCATGCCGAAGCCCTTGGCGAT
>JAFSJF010000106.1 GCA_017439405.1 Bacteroidales bacterium | reverse complement strand
TCGAGTTTCTTCATGTAGCGCATCATGTCGGTCTCGCTGCGATACTTGAAGAACATCGGGGCCTGCATGAACTTCGAGGTGCGGCGCATCTCGGGTTGGATGCCGCTGAAGTTGGCGCAATTCGGGTCGACAACAAGTTCCTCATGTTGCTTGCCCATGGCTTCGGCGACGACTTGGCCAATCTCGTTGAGGTCTTCCTTGGTCGTGGTCTCGTCGATGCTGATGCCGAAGTGTTGCTTGTCGATGATGCGGAAGTTCATGCCGTGCTTTTCGGCGGCTTCTTTCACCTTGCAGGTGCAAACGCCGTCGGGCATTTCGAACAGCAGCGTGTCGAAGAAGTGCTTGTTGAGTTGCTTCACGCCGAGCTTGGCCAATTCGCCACAGAGCTTGCCGGCGAGGCAATTAATATGGTGTGCGATCTCGATCAAGCCTTCAGGACCATGATAGAGGGCGTAGAAGCCCGACATGATGGCGAGCAGGGCTTGGGCCGTGCAGATGTTTGACGTGGCGCGTTCGCGCTTGATGTGTTGCTCACGGGTCTGCAAGGCCAGACGGAAAGCGGGATTGCCTAATGCGTCAATGCTGATGCCGATGATACGGCCGGGCATCTCGCGCTTGTAGGCCTCGGTGGTGGCGAAGTAACCGGCGTGCGGGCCACCGAATCCCATCGGCAGACCGAAACGCTGGTTGGAACCTAAGACGACATCAGCACCCCATTCGCCGGGAGGCGTGATGAGGGTGAGGCTCAAAAGGTCGGCGGCGACGGCCACTTGCATGCCTTTGGCTTTCCATTCGGCGACCTTGGCGCGGTTGTCGACGATTTCGCCGAATTGGTTCGGGCACTGAATGATGACACCGAAATACTCCTCGTTGGCTTCAAACTTGTTGATGTCGTCCACCACAACCTCGATGCCTTGGAAGTGGGCGCGGGTCTTGATGACCTCGATGCTCTGCGGGAACAGGTCGCAGGCCACGAAGAACTTCTTCACGCCGGCTTTCACTTGGGCGCGGCTGCGCGAATGCCAGAACATCAGCATGGCTTCGGCAGCGGCAGTGCCTTCGTCGAGCAGGCTGGCGTTGGCCAACGGCAGGGCGGTGAGGTCGCTGATGACGGTCTGGAAGTTCACGAGGGCTTCGAGACGGCCTTGCGAAATCTCAGCTTGGTAGGGAGTATAAGAGGTGTACCAGCCCGGGTTCTCAAGGATGTTGCGCATGATGACGCCCGGGGTGATGGTGTTGTAGTAGCCCAAGCCGATGTAGCTGCGGAACTGCTTGTTCTTCGCGCCGATGGCCTTGAGGTGGCTGATGACTTCGTATTCGCTCATGCCTTCGCCGATGTTGAGGTCTTTCGGCAGACGGATTTCGGGAGCGATGATTTCGTCGACAAGTTGTTCTTGCGACTCGACGCCGATGACCTTGAGCATCTTTTCAGCATCCGATGCGGTGGGCCCGTTGTGGCGTTTGATGAAGTTGTTTCTGATCATAAAACGGTGATTTATAAATGTTAATTAATTGTTTTCAATTTTGCTTTCAAGGTTTCTATGGTTTCAATGGAGTCAATTTCAGCGGATGGGATTTCGCGGAGTTTCGCACTCCAATCCTTGTAAGTCAGATAGTCTTTAAGGATTATAAAACGCAGATAATCAAACTCCTCTCCATTGACTTTACCTTTATATCGCTTGTATAGCCCGTCGTAGGCATCCATCGCCAGTTCGCGTTGATGAATCAAAGCCCAGAACTCTTGCCTAAACAATTGGTTGTCGTCAGTCACGGCCTGTTGGTGTTCGACTTCAGGTTCACTTGTTTCGTTTACTTCTTTATTGTCAAAGATTTGCTCTACAATTACAATTGTATCTTCCTGTATGTCCGAGCCAGAATTTTCACTCGAAACCGTATCCAAGTCATTCACAGCGATTTCCAACTCAGGTTTTGCACCGGTATTCTTCGGCTTTTTCGGGTTGAAAACGCTGATTGTGAGAAAGGTGATGATTCCGATGATGACACCGGCTATGAGAATCCAAGATATCACATGCAAAACGGGTGTGATCCTTTCCTTCAGAGGTTCCTTTTCATACTGGGCTATCAGCTTTCCGTCGTACACCTGATTGTCGGGCAAAGGCTCTAAGGTGAATTTGGAGAAAACGTAACCTCTGGGCGGAAGAATGTAGTCTTGCACGTCGTGGCCATCTTCAAAAAGCGAATAAGGGCAACCGTCAAGCTTCTCGCCATCACCTGCATCGACGCTGTAGTGTTTTTCAACAAAATTCGTCATGGTCGGAAATCAGTTCAGGGTTTTATTCATAGTGATGTAGTCTGGATATGGAAGTTGCTGGTTTCCAATAGTGATATAGGGTTTTACTTTAAGTCCTACATTAACAGGATTGCTGCTGGCTCCGGCCAACTTGAAAGCCAAATTGACGATGGCATCAGCCGACTCGCCGCTGAAAAGCTGGAACAAGTCGGTGGTGACGGGAATCGAAACTGTGTTGTTCGAATTGGCGGGTACATTCACGGCTTGGTTCATAGTCGTGCTGACGACCTGCTTCCCGTTGAGGGTCAAGATATAGTCCATCTTGGCCATGGAAGCTGCTATGGAATTGGGGTTGCTCACGTTGAGATTCACGTTGAAAGAGACGGGCAGCGATTTGCTCATGATGGCATTGGTGAGCGAAAGCAGCTGGGTGACGTTGAGGTTCTCTTTTGTCATGCCTTTACTTAGGTTCATGCCAAGCATTTGGATTTGGTTGACGTTGTTGAAATTGAACGTACAGTTGGCGAAATTGGCCATCTGGGCCACTTGGTTCATCACGTCGCATGAGGCAAGGCTCAGGCCGACAAACAGGACAATAAGGGTTTTCTTTAACTTTGACATATTTCTAAATGTTTGATTTTCAATTGATAAAATACAAAAACGGAACAAAAATCCGTATGCATCTTAAGTTCTGCAATAATACGAAAAAAGTCGGACACATAGTCCGACTTTCTGGAAAATAATTTTCAAAAAATCATTCCTCACCACGACGCGAGGCACGTTTGCGCTCCGTTTCGTCCAAAATGATCTTGCGCAGGCGCAAACTCTTCGGCGTGACCTCAAGGTACTCGTCGTCGCGGATGTACTCCATGTATTCCTCCAACGAGAAACGCACGGGCGGGATGAGGCGGATGGCCTCGTCGCTGCCCGAGGCGCGTACGTTGGTGAGGTGCTTGGTCTTGCAAACGTTGATGACAATATCGTTGCTGCGGGTGTTCTCGCCGATGACCTCGCCGGCATACACGTCCTCGTTCGGGTTGACGAAGAAGGTGCCACGGTCTTGCAGCTTCCAGATGGCGTAGGGGATGGCCTGGCCGGTCTCCATCGAAATCAGGGCACCCACGTTGCGCTGGGGCATTTCGCCCTTCCAAGGTTCGTAGTCCTTGAATCGATGTGAGACGATGGCCTCGCCTTCGGTGACGGTCAAGAGCGTGTTTCTCAGGCCGATGAGTCCGCGTGCGGGGATGTCGAAATCGAGGCACATGCGGTCGCCCTTGGGAGCCATCTGGGTCATCTCGCCCTTGCGTGCGCTGACTTGCTCGATGACGCGACCCGAAAAGTCCTCGGGGACGAGGACGGTCAAAGCCTCAATAGGCTCGCACTTCACGTCGTCGATGTATTTGATGAGTACCTTGGGCTGACCGAGTTGGAACTCATAACCCTCACGGCGCATGGTCTCGACAAGGATGCTGAGGTGCAGTATGCCGCGGCCATAAACCATCAAAGAATCAGGTGATTCGGTGTCTTCCACCTTCAAGGCGAGGTTCTTTTCGGTTTCCTTGTAAAGGCGTTCGCGCAGGTGGCGTGAGGTGACGTATTTGCCCTCCTTGCCGAAGAATGGTGAGTTGTTGATAGTGAACAACATGCTCATTGTGGGTTCGTCCACGTGGATGGGCGGCAGCGGCTCGGGGTTCTCGTAGTCGGCCACGGTGTCGCCAATCTCGAAGTCGTCGATGCCCATCAGTGCGATGATGTCGCCAGCCTCGACGGGTTTCTTGGTGCGTTCCTTGCCCAGACCTTCAAAGGTGTAGAGTTCCTTGATGGTCGACTTGGTCACTGAGCCGTCGCGTTTCACCAGCGAGACGTTTTGTCCAGCCTGCAAGGTGCCGCGTTTCAGGCGACCCACGGCGATACGACCGACGTAGGAGCTGTAATCCAATGAGGTAATCAGCATCTGCGGCGTGCCTTCCTCGAACTTCGCGGGCGGGATGGTGTCGATGATGACGTCCAAGAGGTAGGAGACGTTGTCGGTGACGTTGTGCCAGTCGTCCGACATCCAGCCTTGCTTCGAGGAACCGTAAACTGTCGGGAAGTCCAGCTGGTCTTCGGTCGCGCCAAGGTTGAACATGAGGTCGAAGACGGCCTCTTGCACCTCGTCGGGACGGCAGTTGGGTTTGTCCACCTTGTTGATGACCACGATGGGCTTCAAGCCCAGTTCGATGGCCTTTTGCAACACGAAACGGGTTTGCGGCATGGGGCCTTCGAAGGCATCGACGAGCAGCAGCACGCCGTCGGCCATGTTCAAGACGCGTTCCACCTCGCCGCCAAAGTCGGCGTGGCCGGGAGTGTCGATGATATTGATTTTGATGTCTTTATAACGAACGGACACGTTCTTCGAAAGGATGGTGATGCCGCGTTCGCGTTCGAGGTCGTTGTTGTCCAAGATGAGTTGGCCAGGCGCTTCGTCCGATTCCTTGAACAGTTGCGATTGGTAAAGAATACGGTCCACGAGGGTGGTCTTGCCGTGGTCGACGTGGGCGATAATAGCTATATTTCTGATATTCTGCATTTTAGTATGTTTTACAGCAAAAATTCAAGCGGCAAAAATACAAAAAAGCAGAGTATTTTTTGCAGAAATCCATGTAATTTCAAGAAATTGACTATTTTTGCCGTCACAGAAAACGAGTTACAATGGCAAGACCGATTCAAGACCCCCCGATTTTGTTCGGTGAAGATGTTCGGAAATTTGAGGAGCGCATGAACGAGCACCGAAAGGAAACTCCTGAAGAAAAAGCAGAGAGGATGGCTGCTTATTATCTGATCATGAGTATCTTGAAATCATAATGGAGTTATTTTATCATAGACAATAAGACGGGTTGCCGTTTCATCACAGTGGATGCCTACGCAAACGCTATCCCATTTTACATGCGGAACGGCTTTGTCCCGTTGAACGATGATGATAAAGACGAACCAACGCGGCTTTTGTATTTTGATTTGAATGAGGTAATGGATGAATAATTGTTGGGTTTAATCTATTCATCTCATCCAATAAAACTCTTCCTTCGCCACAATCGGCCTGAAATATTCATCAATAATGCCTTGTTCGACAAGCTCTTTCGGCGTGCCTTGGCGCAAAGGCTGGTGCGGCGCCATCACCCAAAGCCGGTCGCAGTGGCGGAGGAGCAGGTCGAGGTCGTGGCTGCTGAAGAGGATGGTCTTGCGTTTCTCGCGCGAAAGTTTGTGCATGATGTTCAGCAGCTCGATTTTGCTTGGATAATCGAGGAAGGCGGCGGGTTCGTCCATGAAAATCAACGGAGTGTCTTGCACCAACGCCTTGGCAATCATCACTTTCTGTTGCTCTCCATCGCTGAGCGAAACGAAATTTCTGTCGATGAGATGGCCAATGCCGACAGTTTCAAGGCTTTCGTAGATGATTTGCTCGTCCTCGGATTTCAGTTTGGCGAGCAAACCTAAATGCGGATAACGCCCAGCCGAAACGATGTCGAAGACCTTCAAAAACAAGTCGTCGGGTTTTTCGGTGAGCACGAGGCTGAAAAGTGAGGAACGCTCAGTAGGGGAGTAGTCGTGCAGGTCTTTCCCGAAAAGTTTGACCTCGCCTCCGATGGGCTTGATGCTGGCCGACAGCGTCTTGAACAGCGTCGTCTTGCCCGATCCGTTGGGACCCGCCAAGGCCACGATGTCGCCCTCGCTGAGGTTTACGTTGACCTCGGGGATCAGCGGCTGGCCTTTGTAGCCGATTAACAAATGATTTGTATTTAGTACTTCGCTCATGAACAGGGATCCATTTTATTTAACTACGAATTACACGAATTTTACGAATCGGATTGTCGAGAATTTGGGACGCAAGCGTCCGAATGGGTACGAATAATTCGCTACAATTCGCAGCGCAAGCTGCAAAATATTCGTTCCATTCGTGAAATTCGTAGTTTCTTTCATAAGTATCATTGTGTTTGACTAAAGCGTTGACGATGGAAGATGACCCACAGCACGATGGGTGCGCCAATCAGTGCCGTGACCGAGTTGATGGGCAGGTTGCCTTCGAAGGAGGGCAGACGTGCGATGAGGTTGCAGAACAAGGCCAAGTCCATGCCGATGAAGGCTGTGGCAGGAATGAGCAGCTTGTGGTCGCTGCTCTTGAAGAGGAAACGCGCGATGTGCGGAACAGCCAAGCCAAGGAAGGCGATGGGGCCGCAAAACGCCGTGATGAGTGCCGTGAGGAAGCCCGAAGCCAAAATGATGAGTATGCTACTCCGGCGGATGTTCACGCCAAGGTTTTCGGCATAACGCTCTCCGAGCAGCAAGAGGTTCAAAGTCTTGAACAGCAGGAATGAGCCTATGCTACCGACAAGGACGGCGATGGCGAAGAACGGCAGCTGGGCCTTGCTTACGTTGGAGAAACTGCCCATGCCCCAGATGACGAAGGAATGAAGCCCTTCCTTCTGGCTGAAGAACTTCAGAATGTCTGTGACCGAACCTGCAATGTAGGCAATCATAATGCCTACCAAAACAAGGCTGACCATGCTGTGGAGCCTCGAACTCAGGGCAAGGATGAACAGCAGCACTGCGAAGGCGCCCACGAAAGCCGCCACGGTTACACCGAAGGTGGACCACAGCGACAACATGTTGACTGACAGTCCCGTAGCTGTGCCTAATAGGACGACCATTGCTACGCCGAGGCTCGAGCCGCTGCTGATGCCGAGCAGAGACGGGTCGGCCAAAGGATTGCGGAACAAAGTCTGCATCAAAAGGCCTGAGACAGAGAGCCCGATGCCGGCCAGTAGCGCCGTGACGGCCTGTGGCAGGCGGTAATCCATGACGATGGCGCGGTAGGTGGATTCCTCGCCACCGAAGACCGCCGCCCAAATCTCCTTCATCGGGATGGACACCGAGCCGAAGCACAGGTTCATCACGAAAAGCAACAGCCCGACCGCCACGATTCCGATGGAAATCAGTAGGATAGGGGTGGTGTGTCGGCGTTCTATGTCGAGGTCGGTGGGTCTCATGTGATGTCTTATTTCAACACTTGGCGAATCGCCTTTAGCACCAGCTCTTCCATTAAATAATAGGTGTCGGGGTCGGGGTGGCAGCCATCCTCGCTCAGCGCGGCGGGCAAGCCCATCTTTTCGTTGGCAAGGGCGGAATGGTAGTCTACATAAACGATGCCGTTGGCTTCGGCGTAGGCCCTTAGGCTTTGGTTGATCTCGACGATGGTCTGGCCAGGGTTCACGATTTCTTTTCTCCAAGGGAACTCCGAGCAGGGCGGAATGGAGCTGATGATGGGCACGATGCCGTGGGCTTGGGCCAGTTCGCACATGGCTACGATATTGTCGACAACCTTGTCGGGTGTCACCCAATAGTCGTTGTGAGCCACGTCGTTGGTGCCTGCCATGATGACAACCGCCTTTGGATGGAGGTCGATGACGTCAGCTTTGAAGCGCACCAGCATGTGGGCCGAGGTCTGTCCCCCGATGCCCCTGCCGAGGAAGTTATGCGCGGTAAAGAACTCGGGATGGTAATAGGCCCAATTCTCCGTGATGGAGTTGCCCATGAACACCACATCGGGATAGGCTTTGTCGGCGATAATCCGCTCGTTGTCAGCCTTGTAGTCGTTAAATCGGAACCAATCCTTTTGGGAATAACATGTAAACCACATGGATAGAATGATGATGATAAATGCTGTTTTTTTCATAGTTGGATAATTTTGCAAATATACAAAGAATTCGAATTGCAAAACGGCTGGACTGTATCGGGAAAAATCACAGCTTCCAGATGGCTTCCACCTTTAGGTCCGTCTTGTGGTTCCCCTCAATCAACGTCAACCCGCTGCTGATTTCGTCGCGGTCGCGGTATATAGTGCTGCCAAAACGTGCATAAATGGTTAAGTTGTTTATAATCTGCCATTTGCCTAGGAGATAGACTCGCATTCCCCTTCCGTAAAGGGAAGGAACAGAGAAGGAATACAGCACGTCGTTCTCATAAGCATAAACACGTGAATCGTAATCGTCAGTGTCGAACAAAGCGTAACGGAAGGTAATGCTAAACGGTTTGTTTTCAGGCTTATAGGCTATGTCTTGGCAAACGAAAAAACCTTGGCTGTCGCTGCCGTCGCCGTTCCGGTAATGGGCATATTCGGCCTTGTTGCTGAAATGGAAGTCGCGAAAGCCGTAATTGATGCTGAAGCGCACCGAATTCTTCGTGTAGAAAACGGGGTAGTGACTGAATACCAGTCCGTCAGAGCTGTTTTTCATCTTGGTCTTCGAGCGTATTTGCAGGTATGCGGTGGTACGACGGTTGAAGCTGTGGGAGAGCCTAAAGTAATAGTCGTGCCCCCAACTTGGCGTGTACACTTGTGAGGTCAGCCAAGTGTATTTGAAAAAGTCGGCGTAGGCGAGGATGTTCCAATATGATGCGGGTGCGACCTCCGCGCCAAGGTAAAACCCGCGCTGTCCTTGATTGCGACTGCCTTCTCCAAAAGCGTTGGAAAAGATGTTCTGGTAAGCCCTTCCATAATCGCGGTAGGTGAGCGTAAAATTCAGATAACCAGTTGGTTTAACACTCATTCCAACAAAGCCTGCGAAACGGTCAAAGGGGGCTTGGCCAGTCGAAGCGACCGAATCTGTATTGAAGCTCATCGCCACTTCTCCAAAGAAAGCGAATTTGCCACTAACATACTTGAAATCAACACCTTGGTTTGTGAGTTTCCGTCCTTGGAAATAGAATTGGTTGTAGTTTGAGGGTCTGAGGAGCAACGCGGCATTAAGCCACGTGTGGTGCAGCGTGTATCCAACCTCGAAATGAGGAACGGCATAGCTCAAATGTCCGCCTACAACTTGTTGACGGATGGCATGACGATCAAGCAACTCTCCAATAGTGCGGTGATAACCAGTCTCTTGCAGGCTGCTGACATATTCTGCCGCATCGAGGGTGTCGGTTTCGGTGATGTTGGCGTCAATCTTGCGGTTGGAGTAGAACACGGTGCCTCTGAACGGTCCGCCACCGAGGGTTACTGCAGCACCACGCATAAAGGAATACTCTGATGCAGAGCCTTTTGGCGTGACACCGCGACCTTGCTTCATCACACTGCTGCCAGTCACTACTTTGCCGTAATTCATTCCAGTCCACATCGTAAGTCCCTGACCAAACGCCAACTGGTAATCGCCTAAGGAGGCAACTTTCACGATGCCCAAATCTTTGGCAAAGAGATGGAAGCCGACATAGTCGAAGCCACGATGGAACTTGTCGCCCAACAGAGCCTTGATTGTATCGCTTACATTGTCGAAGAAAAACATCTCGCCAGGGTCTTTCTCCAACACCAAGCCGGCGCGAATCCTGTTCCTATAGTTATAGGTGTATTTCAGGTGGTAGCGTTGCGGACAGCCTAGGAAGCGTGAGTTGGGCTTGGCCAAGAGTGCCGAGTCGCTTATATGGCCGTAACCTTGCTGATGTTCAAGGATTTGCTCGTAACGAGCCACAAATTGGTGCTTTCCGTAGCGTGCCATTTTGTCACGCGTAACCTTGTCTTTGCTGTCGTCTTTTCCGATAAAGACGATTGGGGCTATGATGCGAAGGGTCTGCTCATCGAAGCCTTCCACCATCTCCAACTCGTCAAGAAACAGAAAATCACCGTAATAGCGGCGGTATTTCTGCAATTCCTCATATTGGAAGATGCTGATGAGGCGCAGCTCAAGCAGCTCAACAATGTCGTCGCTGTTCAGGTTGATTGGGTTTTCGCTGAAGAAGACGTAGTTCTCCAGAATGTCTTCATAATCAATGTCTTCGTCACTATCCTCGGCCAAACGTTCCACTTGTTCGATGAGTAGATCGTTCAAGGCGTCGGTACTTACGGTGTCAATGGCGACTTGCGCTTTCGCGAAAAGGCATAAGATTAGGGTTAATATGGTGAATGTCAGGCGTTTCATACTCATTTTCCTATGCTGAAGATCATGCCGATTTGAATGGAGGCTCCAAGGGCTTGATGCAGTTGCGCGGCCACGTCGATGCGGGCAAAGCGGATTTCATAGCCGAGGCCGAAAGTGAGAAGGCCAGGGTTGGTTTGTATGCCGGCACGGAGGTAGAAGTCTTCCAAGGCTTCGTACTCCAATCCACAATGCAGTCTAACACCTTCATAGTCAGTGTTTTTCTCTATTTCTAACTGCCCGACGAAGTCTTTGGTGAATTGGTAGGCCAGGCCTAACCTGAACACGACTGGTAGTTTTTCTTGGTTGATGGTTTGTTTCAAAGTGAAGCTGACGGGGTTGAATACATAAGCTCCAAGTCTCAGTTTATCAGTGACTTGCGATTGCATTCCCAATTCAAAGGTCATGGCGCTTTGTTTGCCATAGTTTTCGCCGATGTTGAGCAGCAGATAGTCCAATTGAAGTCCGATTTGCAGATAAGGCCCGAAGTCCTTTGCATAGGCCAATCCAAACTTGTTTTCGCTGTATTTGGATGAACCGAACTGGTTGAAACTCAATCCCAAGCAGCCGAATTTGACCGGAACGGCCATGGCAGCGCTTTTGTAGGCGGTCTCAGGCAAGAGCCACCAATTCTCGTAATAAAGGCCGAGGCTGAACTTGTCCAAATACGCCATGCCTGCGGGATTGTTTTGCATAGCCCAAAGACCGCGCGAGGCTACTGAACAGCCACCCATTGCTGCCGCCCGTCCGCCGATGGGGTTCACTACATCATAGGCGTAAGCAGTTGGTATTGAACAGATAAGTGCCAAAGAAAGTAGTAATCTCTTCATTTTTTCATGTTTGATGGTGCAAATGTAGTGTTGTTTTCCTAAAAAACAAAGTTTTTGTGGCGTAATATGGCTTTTTTCCATAATTTCGCCGTTTCAAATCCAATGCCATGAATGTCGTTCTTGTCATCGTCGGTATAGTTTTGCTACTGGTCGGGCTGGTCGGTGCCATTGTGCCTGGCATTGCAGGCCCGCCGTTCAGTTTCTTGGGCTTGTTGGCTGCGTCTTTTGTCAAGGGAATTGACTACTCTACAGAATTCCTGATTGTTATGGGCGTGATTGGCGGGGTTGTCTTCGCTTTGGATTACGTCGTCCCTTCTTGGGGTACGAAGCGATTTGGAGGGTCGAAAGCGGGAGTTAGGGGTAGCATGATAGGCCTAATTCTCAGCTTGTTGTTGGCTTTCGTTTTTCCTGTCGGATTCGTCGTGGTGCTTCTTGGGCCTTTCGTTGGGGCTTACGTGGGCGAAAAGCTTGTCGGCACCCCCGACCACAAGGCTTGGAAAGCGGCTTTTGGTTCGTTCGTGGGCTTTTTGCTTGGAACCGGACTGAAGACCATCTATGCTTGCGCCTGTATCTTTTTCGTTATCAGGGATTTGATAAAAACCATCTAAATCGTTTCCCTAATCTTTCCGAATGGTGTCTGTTTAATACACGACCTTCATTTTCAACGTCTTGCTGTTTCCAACCCCATCGGTCACAACGACCTTCACATTGTTGGTGCCGGCCTTGATTTTCTCGTCAAACTCGTAATACAGCAAAGCGTTTTTGGCATCATATTGGCCCAAGACCCAAACATCGTCCAAATAAACATCATAGGTCTCGATGCCTGTCATGTCATCGGTAATCTTGAATCTCAGCGACTTGAGTTCCTTCACAGACTGCCCGTCCTTGAAGTTGGAGGCACTCACTTTGGGTGAAACCGAGTCGATCTTGACGGCATATTCGCCCATCGAGCGTGTCTCGGTTTCCATGCAGCCGTTCTTCATCTTGCCGCCGAGCGACGACACCTTGCCGCTATTGTCGATATAGGCGATGTATTTTCGCGGATGGTCGGCCCATTTCGCATCAGGACGGATCCTTACGGTGAACTGCTTGAAGGTGGTCATCTCGTCATCTCCGAAGCGGTAAACCCTCGAACAGCATCCTTTTTCACTACGTTGCCCGGTTTGGATCCATTCATCGCGAAAGAGTGTGCCTTTCTCCATCGTGACATTGAAATCGTCAATAGTGATACTGTTGTTGAGCGATCCGTCGGCCTTGACGAAATACTCGCTACGCCGGCGTGCGGGACGTTCCACCTCAACAGGTGACGTACCCACCAACTTGAAACTAATTTGTGAGCTATTACCCACATAGTCAGAGATTTTGAAGCGAACGTTCACCGTGTCGCCATTCTCAACCACGACCGTTCCATTGCGTTTGGCAATCATCTGGAGCTTGTTGAAGGGGTCGGTCTCCGTGCGCACATAGCTCGTCTTTTTCTGCTTGTGGTGGCGGTAGTCGAGGAGGCTGTTCACGTAGCGCGGCTCGCTGTAAGAGAAGCTGTCGCATTCCACTTGGAAAGCCAACTCGCCATCCAAAAACAGCTCATACAGATAGGGGCCGTTCTTGTTGGCCGAAGTGCCCACTTGGTCGTAAGTGCAGATGCCGAAAGCGATTTCGCCGTTGCCCTTGACGATGCTTCTGTCCTTCAGGTTGTATTTTCCGTTGCCGCCCTCGACGGAGAAGTACATCGGCTTGATGCCGCCTTCGAGCGTTGATTCCTCGCCTATGGGATAAGCAGCCACGCCTTGGATCAATGGCTTCACGTTGTCCTCGATCTTGTAGCCGAAATACATCGGATTGAGCGGCTTTTCACTCAACGTGTGGCGAATTTCAAAATGCAGGTGCGGTCCGCCCGAGCCGCCCGAGTTGCCCGAATAACCAATCAAGTCGCCTTTCTTGACGGGGAACTTGTCCTTGTCGGGATAAATTTGCGAGGCGAATTTCTTGTTGCGGTATTGGTATTGCTTCACGTGTTTTGCAATCTCGCCCGAAAAGCGTTGCAGGTGGGCATAGACACTCGTATAACCGTCGTAATGCGTGATATACAGCACGTTACCATAACCGTATGGAGAGACTCCGATACGACTGACATAACCATCGGCCACGGCATACACTTTCTTTCCCTCAACGCCCTGCGTCTTGATGTCGAGGCCGGCATGGATGTGGTTTGGACGAATCTCGCCGAAAGTGGCGGAGAGATACATGGGGATGTCTAAGGGCTTGCCGTACTGGGGAAACGATTCCTGCGCCATAAGCGTCGTCGCGGCCACGGCAAAAATGAGCAGAAGAAGCGGACTTGGTTTCATAAAGTGTGAATTTTGCGCAAAGATACACCTTTTTTCCATACTTTTGCACGCAAACAGATAATTGAATGCGCTACCAAACCCGAAAAAGAATCAGGGAGGAAGGGCTCTCTTCGCCAGTCGTGTTGCTTGTTTACAGGCTGTTAGCCATCCTCGCGGCCCTCAGCATAAGCAGATGGCTCGTCTATCTGTTCAACCTGCAGTTCTTCCACCAGTTGTCGCTTGGCGAATCCTTCAGGCTCTATTTCCTCGGTATGCGTTTCGACCTGTCTGTCATCATGGCGCTCAACCTGCCGCTGGTTCTCTATTATTGTTTCCCTTCACGGGAAATCATCAACAAGGTTCCGCAACGCATCATCGACTTGGTTTACATCCTCACAAATAGCATCGCCATCTTCTTGAATTTCATGGATATAGTCTGTTTCCATTTTTTCGGAAAACACATGACATCCGATTTCTTCAGGCAACTCGGGCATTCCAAGGAGCTGTCGTGGGGCATCATCGGGCAGGTGGCCTTCGACTATTGGTATCTCATCATCATTTTCGTTCTTTTTGTGCTGACTATCAACGTCGTGGCACGTTTCACACGACTGCGCCAGCCCATCAAGGAGGTCGAGTCGGTGTGGATTCCGAGACAGTTGGCCAGCCTTGTGGCGATGCTGTTGCTGACCTTTGTGGTTTGGCGCGGAGGCCTGCAAGCCGAACCCATCGGGATGGAGACCGCACGACGCTATACCGACCCGCAAAACGCACCGATTCTTCTTAACACGCCGTTTTGTATCGCCAAAGGCAGCGAAACACAACTCACCGAGCGTCACCAATTTCCCGACGACACCTCTTCTTTTGTACACGACAACCTGAACGCCAATCGCTTCCTCAATGACAGCCTTCAAAACGACAGCCTTCCCGCCAATTTGGTGATTGTCATTATGAAAAGCGTAGGGCAGGAGATGATTGGTTACTATAATCCGTCACACCGCTATCGACTGACGCCGTTTTTGGACTCGCTTTTGGCGCAAAGCCTCACCTTCGACGGACGTTCCAACAGCCGCCGCAGCCTCGAGGCTTTTCCTGCCATTTTTGCCAGCCTGCCCTCGCTGATGAACACCTCATTCATCAGTTCGCCATACAAGGGAAACGACTTTGATGCCTTCGCGCAGCACCTTCAGAAACAAGGCTATAACACCGTTTTCATGCATGGTGGCGACAACGGCATCATGGGCTACGACAGTTTTTCGCGCCGTGCCGGGTTCAAGAACTATTTCGGACGCACCGAATATGGAGACGACAGCGACTATGATGGACGCTGGGGCATCTACGACGGGCCTTTCTTGCAATATGCCGCCACAGCGCTCAACCGGCTGCACGCGCCTTTTGCCAGCGCCGTTTACATGCTCTCTTCGCGCTATCCCTACACCGTGCCGAAAGACTTTGTCTTTCCCGAGGAGAGCTATTATTGGACTGGCTTTGAGAAGACCGTCTATTACTCCGACTGCGCCCTTCGCGACTTCTTCCTGACCGCCTCGCGGATGTCGTGGTATCGTAACACGTTGTTTGTCATCACTTCCGACTTCTCGAACAACGAGCATTTCCAACCCGAATACAGCAATGTTTGGGGCATGTATGCCATTCCCATCGCGTTCTTCTGGCCTGAAAGAATCGAGGCACGGCGTTGCCCTGAAATCGCCCAGCAGATTGACATCGGGCCGTCCGTCCTTTCTGTGATGGACATCAACGACACGCTGTTTGCCTTCGGACGCAACCTGTTCGATACGCTCAGCGAGCCGGCCTTTGTCAGCTATTACAACCTCACCTACCAGTATTGCGATGGCAACTACCTTGTGCAGTCCGATGGCGAGACCTCATTCGGCATATATAAGCCTCAATCCGACCCCTTGCTGACCGACAACCTCAACGACTGGCTGCGTTGCGAGGACATCTTTGAAAAACTGCATCGGTTGGTGCAAGAATACAACAATAGAATGATCCTCAATGAATTAAAGATCAAAAAAGACAGCATTCCATCCCATTAGCTATGCATCGGCTTCAGCAAGTCGTTTACCGTCTTCACGGGGTTGAAGGTCTCAATGGGCACTTCCACGAAGATGGTGATCCAGTCGGCCATGGCACCGTTCCAAAGGCCGGGCAGCTCCAAGGCACGCAGTTCGCGGCCATCCTTCGACTTGTTTGAGATGAAGCCCGCGTTGGCGTCCACGTAGTCGGTCAGGTTGAAGGCCTCGCCTTTGTAGTTCCAGCAGCCGCACACCAAATCGACAGGATTGAAGTGGGTCGAGGCTTGGAAGATGGCTTCCTGTTGTGCGTTCTTGTGGTCAATTTGCGAAGACTCAATGATTTGCAGCGAAATTTCATCGTTGTCGTCCTTCACCCAGAAGGGGCCGCCGCCAGGTTCGCCTTCGTTCTTCACCATGCCGCAGATGCGTATCGGGCGGTTGAGTTTGTCGTAAAGGTAGTCGATTTTTTCGATTTCGCTGTATTCGCTGATGAAGTCGGGGATATTGAGGCACAGCTTTTCCTTGGCGAAACGGGTGATTTCCTGCAATTCCTCCTCGATGGCAAAGCCGCTGTCGAGCAGGTCGAGGTATTCGAAGGTCTTTTGCTGCAGGCGGAGCAACAGTCCGGCCAACACCTTTTTATATATGATGGTCGTCGCGGCCTTGGTCTCGGGCACGATGTTGTCGATGTTCTTGATGAAAACGATTTCCTCGCCGAGGTCGTTCAAGTTTTCAATCAGGGCGCCGTGGCCGCCAGGGCGGAACAACAGTTTGCCGTCGGCCTCACGGAACAGGTTCCCATCGGCATCGATGGCAACGGTGTCGGTGGAGGGTTTTTGGCAGGAGAAAGTGATGTCATAACCCACTTTGTATTCTTCTTCATACTTGTTTTTCAGTGCGTTGACGGTCTTTTTGAAAAGCGCTTCATGCTCGGGCGACACGGTGAAGTGCAGTTTGGCCACACCCTTGTTGTCGGTAGCGTATTTGGCGGCTTCAAAGAGGTGCTCTTCCAAGGCAAGTCGGTCGAAACCAGCATAATGGTGGAACTTCAATAGGGCTTTGGGCAACTTGCCATAGTCCAAGCCGTCTTCCAGGAGCAAGGCTTTCACGATGTCCACCTTGCGACCTTGCTGAAGCATGTCATCGATGGCGAGGCCGAAAAGCCTTTTCGAGGCTTCTTCGAGGTCGCCGAAGAAGGCAAAGCTGTGGATGTGTGCGAAGAAGATGTCGGTGAAATTGGTCTCCTCGGCGGTCTCGATGAAGTTGAACAAGTCCTTGAACATGCGTGAGGCTGCGCCAGATGCTGGGACGAATTTCGTGAATTGGTAGTATTCCTTGTCGGCATCGAAGGTCTCGGTCATGGCCTTGACTTGGTCATCATCGAGGCGCAAGATGCCGTCTCCGAGAATGGCCGGACGCATCAAATCGACATACTTTGTACCCCTTTCCAGTTGGGCAACTTGTTGTAACACTTGATTTTCGGTGATATTTCTTTCCGAAAGTTGTTTGAGGTCTATTTCAGTAAGCATAACATTAGGTTTTAAACGCTTCAAAAATAATAAATTATGAGACACGAAGAAAAAAAACGCAAAAATTTTCCCAAAATAGTTTGCGGGAACGAAAAAAGTTGTAACTTTGCAGCCGATTTGAAGCCCAGGTGGTGAAATTGGTAGACACGCCACTTTGAGGGGGTGGTGCCGATTACGGCATGCAAGTTCGACTCTTGTCCTGGGCACAATCACCAAGCCCCGATGGCGGAATTGGTAGACGCGTACGTTTCAGGTGCGTATA
>JAFSJF010000105.1 GCA_017439405.1 Bacteroidales bacterium | reverse complement strand
CCATCGAAAAAGACGTGCTGCAAACTACTTATATCTACAAGCCAGCACTGATGCACCAGTTGTTCCGGCTTGGTTGCGCATATTCTGCAGAGCTATTGTCCTATAACAAAATGCTTGGTCAGCTACAGGATGCAGGCAACGCCACCACTTTGGTCAACTACCTTGAGGTGTTGGGCGAGAGCAAGATGCTCATTGGATTGCAGAAATACGCCGTCGACAAGTCGCGTAAATACCGTTCCATACCTAAGTTGCAGGTGTTCAACAACGCCCTGCTCACTGTGATGACTGACGGTATGACTTATGAGAAGGCCTACACACATCCCACCTTGTGGGGACGCTGGGTTGAGTCGGCTGTGGGGTGCTATCTTTTGGACAAGGCCGACGAGTTAGAATATCAGTTGTATTACTGGAGAGAGAGCAACGAGGAAGTGGATTTCGTGATTGCCCGTGGCGAGCATTTGGTAGCCATTGAGGTGAAGAGCGGGCGGCGGCAGAACAATACAGGTTTAGGTACTTTTCGTGACATGTATCACCCGAATTATTCTTTGGTGGTGGGTGGCGAGGCTATGCCGCTTGAAAAGTTTTTCACGGGCAATCTGGCTAATTTGCTTTGATTGCGTTTCTGGGTATGTTTTTGAACGAAACGAAGTAGTCTGATGATTCCTAAGATAATTCATTACTGTTGGTTTGGCCTCGGCGAGATGCCTCAAGTGGCATAAAAATGCATTGCAGGATGACTTGGTTTTTGATGTCACTGATAGGATAAGATTCCACAAAAAAGCATGAAAAAGATATTGCTAGTTTTTGGCACACGTCCCGAAGCCATTAAAATGGCTCCTCTGGTTCATGAATTCAAAAGATATCCTGCTCAATTTGAGACCATTGTTTGTGTGACAGGCCAGCATCGTGAGATGTTGGATCAAGTGCTTGATTTGTTTCAAATCGTGCCCGATTATGATTTGGATATCATGATGCCAAACCAAGATCTGTATGATGTGACAAGCAAGGTTCTAATGGGAATGAGGAATGTGCTCAGAGAGGCGAAACCAGATGTCGTTTTAGTCCATGGTGATACGACGACGTCCATGGCTGCTGCTTTGGCTGCATTCTATCAGCAGATTCCTGTTGCTCATGTGGAGGCTGGCTTGCGTACCGGGAACATCTATAGCCCTTGGCCTGAAGAAATGAATCGCTGCATTACGGGACGAATAGCGACTTACAATTATGCCCCCACATTGTGCTCCAAAAACAACTTGCTGAAGGAAAACGTGGCGGAGAGTTCGATTCTGGTTACGGGAAATACGGTAATCGACGCGCTTCATTGGGTTGTGAACAAGTTGGAGACGGATTCGCAATTGAGAGATGAAGTAAGCCAAGAACTACGGGTAATTGGATATGATATTAGCCGTTTGATTGAGGGCCGAAGAATGGTGCTGATCACGGGGCATCGTAGGGAAAACTTTGGTGACGGCTTTCTGAACATTTGCCAGGCCGTCAGTGAATTAGCCGAAAAGTATCCGATGGTCGACTTTGTGTATCCCATGCATTTGAATCCCCATGTTCGGAAGCCGGTGTCGGAGATTATTGGCAACGAAAAACCAAATGTGTTCCTGATTGAACCTTTACAATATCTTCAGTTTGTATTCCTGATGGAAAAATCATATCTGGTGCTTACGGATAGTGGCGGCGTTCAGGAAGAGGCACCTGGTCTTGGTAAGCCTGTCTTGGTGATGCGTGATACGACGGAGAGGCCGGAGGCAGTCGAGGCTGGAACGGTGATGCTTGTAGGTGCCGACAGACTAAGAATTGAGCAAGGCTTGACATCCTTGTTGGACGACAGAATTCTTTACGAGAAAATGAGCAAGGCAATTAATCCTTATGGGGACGGTAAGGCGTGTATGAGAATTGTGCAACACATTATGAAGTTATGATACCGAAGATTATCCATTACTGTTGGTTTGGTCGGGGCGAAATGCCCCAATTAGCTAAAGATTGTATTGCGAGCTGGCACAAGTATATGCCAGATTGGGAATACAAATTGTGGAATGAGGACAATTTCGATGTGCAATCAGTATCTTATGTGAAAGAGGCCTATGAGTCGAGAAAGTTTGCGTTTGTGACTGATTATGTGCGCCTTTGGGCACTTTATACAGTAGGCGGGGTTTATATGGATACTGATGTGGAGATTTTGAAACCTTTGGATGATTTATTGCATCTAACGGCTTTTACGGGATACGAAGGGAGCAAAACCCAGCCGCCTGTGACGGGCTTGATGGCCAGTGAAGCAGGTGGGGAGTGGGTGAAAGAACAGTTGGGTTCGTATAATGGTTCCCATTTCATCAAGGAAGATGGAACGTTGGATGTGACGACAAATACAGCCCGTATCTCGAAGATAATGCGCGATAATGGTTTTGTCCAAGATGGCAAGTACCATGTATATAAGGATTTGCATGTTTTTCCCACGGATTATTTCTGTCCAAGGCAAACAACTGGAGAGATTCACATGACAGAAAATACTTATTGTGACCATCATTTCTTGAGCTCATGGAGCGAAAAGGGAATAGGGTGGAAAGCCATGGTCGGGAATCTTGTCGGGCGGCGGAACATGACTCGACTAATCAAATTGAAACGTAAATTGTTGGGGTGATACTTGAGACCCGATCATGCTGACCTATTTCCCAAAATATTTCTCGACAAGGGCGATTGCGTGTTATTTCGTTACTTTGCTGGTAACAAGCGTCGTCTTCTTCAGCCGCCCGTTGCCGTTCCAGTTCATGCTTTTCGGCATGGTGGCGGTGTGCTCGTTTTTTGCCTTTGCCCACAAAAACACGGTGGAATGGCAAAGGCTCCCTCCCCGCGTCTTTGCCAAGCGGTTGTTTTATACGGCTTTGGCCATTCGGGCGACCTATGTCGTTTTCATTTATTTCTACTATATCGAGATGACAGGCGCTCCGTTCATGTTCCATTCGGGAGACGAGTCCTTTTATCATTACATGGGAACAATTTGGCGGGAACACGGCTTCCTTGCAATGCGGTCTGCAGTCAAGGAGACGGTCGGATTGTCGGATTCGGGTTATTGTTGGTGGCTTGGGCTTGAGTATCTCCTGCTGGGAACGCACGTCTTGCCTGCCCGTTTGGTGAAGTGCGCCCTTGATGCCACTTCTTGCGTGCTGGTTTACAATCTCGCCAAACGCAATTTCGGAGAGACGACGGCAAGAATCGCGGCGGTTTTCTATATGTTGATGCCCAACATGTGGTATTATTGCGGCATCACCCTCAAGGAAACCGACATGAATTTCTTGGTACTTCTTTTCGTCGAGCGTGCCGATAAAATGATCCGTTCCCCCAAGATCAAGCTTTGGGACGTCTTGCTGCCTGTTTTGTGCATTCTGGCTGCGTTTACCATGAGGACGCCTTTGGCCCTGGTGATGGCCTTCTCGCTGATGATAGCCATGGTGTTTGCTTCGGCAAGGCAGTTCCAGACCTGGAAGAAAATCGCTCTTGGCTTGTTCTTTACCGTATGGCTGTTTTCGACTGTCGGGGTGGAGATTGTTCAGGAGACGCAGTCACTTTGGGAGCAAAGGCTTGATAACCAGTCCATAGGATACGAGGCAAGATCGACGAGAGAACATGGGAACGTGTTTGCCAACCGGATTTCTGGAGTGGTGGCGGCTCCGGCTATATTCACCATCCCGTTTTCCTCCATGGTCTATGTGGAGGGACAGGAGAACCAGATGATGATGCACGGGGCCAATTTCATCAAGAACGTGACATCCGGGCTGACGCTTTTCGCATTGGTCCTTTTGATAGTGAGCGGCGAATGGCGCAAACATGTGCTGCCCTTGGCTCTGATGGGGGGCTATTTGGTGGTCATAGCGTTCAGCAACTTCGCGCATTCCGAGCGTTTCCACTTTCCCGCACTGGCCTTGGAACTGATGTTTGCGGCATACGGACTGTCGCAGGTGCAAGACAAGCACAAGCGATGGTTCGTCATTTGGCTTGTCGTAGTGTGTCTCGCCAATGTGGGTTGGGCATGGTTCAAGTTGGCAGGAAGGGGGCTGGCGTGATGAAGGTGCTCGTGGTGTGCAAATACAAGGAAGGTTACGTTGACCGCATCGCTCCCTTCGTGGGCGATCAGGCGGATGCCTTGTGGGATCTTGGGGTGGACTATCAGTTGTTTCGCGTCTATGGCAAGGGCGTGAAAGGGTATTTGAAGCAATTCAAGCCGTTGAAAGACAGGATAAAACAGTACAAGCCCGATGTCATCCATGCGCACTTCGGATTGTGCGGCTTGCTGGCCAACCTGCAGCGCAAGGTGCCCGTCGTGACCACCTACCATGGCTCCGACATCAACGACCCAGAGGTGCTGCGCTTTTCCAAAATGGCCATGCGGCTTTCGGCTTGGAACATCTTCGTTTCGAATAGGACGCTGGAAATAGCCAAACCGAAAAGGAAATACACACTTCTTCCCTGTGGCATGGATTTGACGGACTTGCAGTTGGCCGAAAAGCGTGCAGCACGGCAAGAAATGCAGTTGGACGACAACAAGAAATACATCCTTTTCGCCGGAGCTTTCGACAACGCGGTGAAAAACGCGCCGTTGGCCAAGGAAGCTGTGGCACTTTTGCAGGACGACAATGTGGAATTGCTTGAGTTGAAGGGCTATACCCGCGAAGAAGTCACTTCGCTCATGTGTGCCGCCGACGTTTTCCTGATGACTTCATTCACCGAAGGCTCGCCTCAAGTGATTAAGGAGGCTATGGCCTGTGGGTGCCCAATAGTGAGCGTGGATGTGGGCGACGTGAAGGAGCGTATTGAAGGTGTTGATGGCTGTTATGTCGCCAATACTCACAATCCGCAAGAGTTGGCCGGTTTGCTCCAGAAAGCCTTGCAATTTGAAGGCAAGACCAAAGGCAGGGAGAAAATCATCGCCGACATGCTGGATAACCGGCAGGTGGCGGGGAAGTTGATGGAGATTTACAAAAAAGTGTCGTGATTTTCCAAAAGTCGTCTGAAAAAGTCGTACTTTTGCACGAAAAGTCGTTTAAAAAAGTCTGTGTTTTTCCAAAAAAGTCGTTTGAAAAAGTCAGATTTCAATGCTTAAAAGAAAGATAAACAGTTATTTGGATGCTTGGAAGAAAAATCCAAGAAAAAATCCATTGGTAGTAAAAGGCTGCAGGCAATGTGGCAAGACCTTTTCGGTGCTTGATTTTGCTCGTAGTAATTACCGTCATGTAGTCTATTTGAATTTTTTCGAGCATCCAGAATATGCGGCTTTTTTTGCCGGCTCTTTGGCAGTAGATGATCTGACTATGGCCATTTCTGCTGCCTTGAATATACATTTTGAAGGTGGGCATACCTGCTTGGTTTTTGATGAGATACAGGATTGTCCCAATGCAAGGGCTTCGTTGAAGTTTTTCAAGTTGGACGGTCGCTACGATGTCATTTGCACGGGGTCGTTGTTGGGTGTGGCCGGCTATGGAGACAAGGTTCGTTCCATCCCGGTTGGGTATGAGACGATAGTTGATATGTATCCACTTGATTTCGAGGAGTTTTTGTGGGCAAACGGCATTTCTGATGAAGTATTGTCTTATGTCGATGACTGTCGTCAGAAAGAAACATCGGTGATGCTGGCTATCCATCAGCGTATGCGTCAATTGTTGCTGCAATATACTATAGTGGGCGGAATGCCCGCAGTGGTTGACACTTTTGTGAATGACAATAAGATGATGGATGTGGTGAGGGAAATGCAGCAGGATATTGTCCGATCATATGAGGACGATATTGTGAAATATGCTCCCCGCGATATGAAATCGATGATTCGCGACAGTTTCTTGTCCATACCAAAGCAACTGAGCAAGGAGAACAAAAAGTTCCAGTATTCCTTGGTTCAGAAAAAAGGTACGTCTTCGTCTTTCCAAGGCGTTTTGCAGTGGATAGAAGATGCAGGTATTATACGGCGTTGCCACAACCTTTCTATTACGGAATTGCCTTTGGATGGCAATGCAATAGATGATGTGTTCAAGGTTTATATGGCTGATACAGGGCTGTTTGTGAGCATGCTTGAGCACGGCACCCAGTTCGACATACTGCAAGGCAATTTGCTGGGCTACAAAGGAGCCATTTTTGAAAACCTTATGGCCGACATTTTCGGGAAAATGGGACGGAAGCTCTATTATTTCCGCAAGGATTCGGGACTCGAACTTGATTTCCTTATCCGTTACAAGGGCAAGTGCACTCCAGTTGAGGTGAAAGCCGTAAGTGGCAATGCCAAAAGCCTGAAAACCGTGATGAATCATCCCGAAAAATACCATATTGAGCAAGCCATAAAGTTGGGCGACTACAATGTGGGGCGCAACGGAAACGTGTTGACACTGCCACTATATATGGCATTCTTGTTGCGTGAAGTGTAAAACAGATTAACAATATTATTTATGGATATTCAAGACTTTATCAACAATTTTGCTGGTCAGTTCGACGAAACTGACGCAAGTTAGTTGCAGGCGTAGACCCGATTCCGCAACTTGGTCATTGATAAAATGGAATTGGATTAAGCAATCAAATAAGTCATTTAGAATGAAGGAAGAAATGCCAAGATTCCAGTTTTGCCACTTGGGTCTTTAAATTTTTGAAGTGTTATGGAAGCTGTTAAAAATATTAAAGATATAGAAAAAGTGAAATGGGATGCTTTTGTCAAACAGCATCCTCAGGGGACGGTGTTCCAGACATATGAGATGTGTGAAGTATATTGGAGAACAACGCATAATCAGCCGATTGCAATAGCTGCAGTGACGGATGGAGAGATTAGAGGGGTGTTATTGGCACTGCTGATGTGGAACGGGAATGGCATTGCAAAGATGTTTACGGTTCGCAGCGTTATCATTGGTGGCCCTTTGGTGCAGAATGATGATGCAGATGTTTTGAAGGTTTTGCTTCGGCATTATCGGAAAGTTTTGCCAATCAGTACTATTTATTCAGAGATACGTCCTATCTATTCCATGGATTCATTAGCATCCGTGTTGAATGATGAAGGTTTTATTCGCAAGGGGCATTTGAATTTGATATTAGATGTGTCGAAAGACCAGCAGGTTTTATGGGGAGGAATGCATAAAGAACGCCAAAGAAATGTAAAACACGCTGAAAAAAATGGACTGGAATACAAGGAAGTAGTAGACAAAGAATCAATCGACGGAATTGTGGATGTGATAAAACGTACTTATAAACGTAAAAGAGTTCCAATGGCGGATTTTGACTTGTTTTTGAATGCTAGAGAGGCGTTGGGGGAATACATTGAATTTTTTGCGGCCTTTTATGAGGGCAAAATAATCGCTGGTCAAATTAGGTTGTGTTATAAGGATTTGGTGTATGCGTGGTTCGCTGGAAGTGACGAAAACCATTTCAAACTGCGTCCCAATGATTTCCTCATGTGGAATGTTATTTGTTGGGCGCACGATAAAGGGTACAAGAGTTTTGATTTTGGAGGAGGAGGAGAGCCTGGCAAGCCGTATGGGGTTAGAGACTACAAACTGAAATATGGCTGTCAAATGTTTGATTATGGGAGATACTTGTATTATCATCGACCATTAATGTATAAGATAGGAGAAATTGGTGCAAAAATACTGATAAAGAGATGAACATATTATTTGATATTGGACATCCTGCTCATGTGCATTTGTTCAGGAATGTATATCATAATTTGGTCAAAGACGGCCATGTGGTTTATGTGACTACCAAGAATATCCCATCAGTATTCCGCTTGTTGGAAATTTATGGCATTCCCTATGTTAGTTTTGGGAGCAAGCATGACTCGTTGTTGATGAAGGCTTTTGACCAATTTCGGTATGATGCTCGGTTGTGGTGGATGGCATGGAGCAAACATATTAATGTTGGAGTACATGGAATAACGGTGGCCCATATCAGCAAATTGAGTCCTATGAAAAGCATCCTCCCCGATGATGATGACGACGAGGTGGAGCCGATTTTTTCCAAGTATGGTCATCCTTTTGCGGATACAATTTTAAGTCCCGTGGGAACGCATCGGGAATCCAAGAATGCCATATTCTATCATTCGTATCATGAATTGGCATATCTGCATCCCAATGAGTTTCAGCCCGATCCAACGGTGTTGCATGATGCAGGGGTAAATGAAGGTGACCCCTATTTCATCTTGAGGTTCAACGCTTTCAAGGCGCATCACGATGTGGGAGTGGTGGGCCTTACCATCGAAAATAAACGCCGGTTAGTGCAGTATCTTAGCTCCAAAGGCAGAGTGTTTATCACTACCGAACGCAACATTGACGATGAGTTCAAACCCTACCAACTTAAAGTCTCGCCTGAAAAGGCGCACTCGTTGATGTATTATGCGACAATGCTTGTGGGCGATAGCCAGACCATGACTTCGGAGGCGGCTGTTTTAGGCACACCAGCCATAAAATGTAATAGTTTTGCTGGGAGACTGTCGGTGCCAAATGAACTTGAACAAAGGTATGGCTTGTGTTATTCATTTTTGCCAAATGAGGCAGAATCTTTTTTTGATAAGATTCAGGAATTGATTTCAATGAAGGGTTTGAAGAAAGAATGGCAGTCGCGTCGCCAAAAGATGCTCTCCGAGAAAATCGACTATGCCCCGTTCCTCACCTGGTTCATTGAAAACTATCCCGAGAGTCGAGAGACCATGAAAGAAAATCCTGACTACCAGTGGAGGTTCAAATAATGCCAAAAGAAAAAGATTTGCCTCGTCACCAACGACGTCGAGACCACGTCGATTCTGAATCACAAACTGCGCGACAAAACGGGCAAGTATGTATAAAAGTAAGGACTTTACACTTCACAAATATTCGGAATTGCTTCATGAACTGAAAGAAAAGCAATACCAATTTGTGGCTTTTGAGGAGTATTGTGCAGCTAAGGACAGTCTTGTGGACGCGAGATTCGTTATCCTTCGCCACGATGTTGACCTGAAAGCCGAGAATTCATTGGCCACGGCGCAAATCGAGCATTCATTGGGCATCCGGGCCTCATATTACTTTCGTGTTGTGCCGCAAAGCAACAAGCCGGAAATCATCAAGGCCATTGCCGAATTGGGTCATGAAATCGGCTACCATTACGAGGACATGGCGATTTGCGGTGGCGATATGCGGAAGGCCATCGCCCATTTCGAAAAGCAATTGGCCTACTTTAGGCAGTTCTATCCCGTGAAGACCATTTGCATGCACGGTGCACCGCGTAGCCGGTTCGATGGCCGCGACTTGTGGAAACAGTATGATTATCATGATTTTGGAATTGTCGGCGAACCATATTTCGATGTGGATTTTTCAAAGGTCTTTTACCTGACCGACACGGGGCGGCGTTGGGACGGTTTCAACGTGAGCCTGCGCGACAAAGTGCCGGTCTATCAGGATGGATGGGTCAGGCAAGGATGGGTTTACCATCGCACCGACGATGTCATTCGAGCAGTCGGACGCGGCTGTTTCCCCGAGCAACTTATGATGACCACGCACCCCCAACGCTGGACAGACAGTTGGGGCCAATGGATAGGGGAACGCTTCTCACAATCGGCCAAAAACATGGTGAAACGGCTGATGGTAGGCAGAGTATGGAAAAATCCTTGAGATATTAGAGGCATTCTCATCCTTTTTTCCTAAAATATTCGTATTTTTGCACGTTTTTAAAACCAAGAAATAGATATTACATCGGTGAAAAAGAGTAAGTTATTTGTTTTTTTTGCCTTGGCCGCCTTGGCTGTGATGGCGAGTTCGTGCGTTACTTCAAAGAAAGTCCGCTATTTGCAGGACATGCCTGTCGATGGCATGCCCCTCAACGAGTCGCTGGAGGCTACCATCAGCCCCTTCGATGAACTAAGAATCTATGTGATGAGCAACACGGGAAAGGATGACGAGCTCATCAAGCCCTTCAATCCCATGGGTGGAAACCTGAGCCAGGCAGGCGCCACCAACCAAGGCTTGGGCTATCTCGTCGATGTCAACGGCAACATCCAGTTTCCCGTTTTGGGCGAGCTTCATGTGGGCGGACTGACTCGCCTCCAGCTGCAAGACACCATTGCGGCGCATATCCAGCGCAACGGCTACGTCAAGGATCCGCTTGTGGTGGCTCGTTTCATGAACTTCAAGGTGTTCTTCCTGAGCAGCTCGGGTGGCAAGGTGCTCAACATCACCAACGAGCGTTGCACCTTCCTTGAGGCACTCGCCATGGCGGGCGGTTTGGATTTCTATACCCGCCGCGACCGCATCGGCGTGATGCGCGAGGTTGACGGCAAGCGTGTGGTGCATTATCTCGACCCGCGTTCCACTTCGGTGTTCAATGACGAGTTCTTCCTGTTGCAGCAGAACGACATCATATTTACCGAAGAGACGAACTATGCCTTCCTGAGGGAGAACCTCTCCGGATGGACGTTGCTGGTCTCTTCCCTGACTTCGTTGGCTTCCTTGGCAACGGTGTATTTCACCATCAGGACGTTGGCAAATCCAAAATAATGGCAATCCACAACTGAATCAAGACGAGAATAATGGCAACAGTCAACAACATCAATACGACCTCCAAAGATCCTTCCGCTTTCACGGATGAGGACTCCAACAGTGGCTTCAAGTTTAAGGACTTGGTTTTCATCGTGCTGCGCAACCTGCACTGGTTTCTCCTTTTCATGGCCATTGGCGGCGTGATTTCCTATTACAACGTGCGTGGCAAGGAAAGGATCTATGCCAGCCAGTCCACGTTGCTCATCAAGACAGGCGTCAGCAGCGGTTCCGAGACCATGCGCAGTTCCACCACGCTCAATTCGATCATTGGGCAAGGCCCCATCGTCAGCACCATCAGCAACGAGATGATGGTGCTGAAGTCGCAAGGCAACATGGAAAACATGGTCCGCCGCCTGAAGCTGAACGTGATGTATTCTTACACGACCAAGGTGGTCAAGCGCAACACGGACTTGTATAAGGAGGCTCCGATTGAGGTGACGTTCGTCGATTTGGACGAGCAGGGTTCGGCTTCGTTTACGGTGGAAATAGTGGACGAAAGCCAAGTGTTGGTTGACGGCTTGGGCCAGGACCTGCCTTCGATGAAAGTGAAGCTGAACGACACGGTGACGATGCCATTCGGACGGGTGACAATCGCCCCCACATGGCGCTATGATGGCTTCAGGGGAGGCTCGATCACCGTCAGTCACCTCCCACTCCTGTCGGTGGCCAATTCCTATCGAAGCCGCATCGTCGTCGAAAGGGCGGACGAGAAGAACTCCGTGTTGCGACTCTCGCTGAGCGACACATCCCCCATGCGTGCCGCCGATGTGCTGAATACCCTGATGGAGGTCTATAATATGGAGTCCATCGAAGACCAGAAGCGTGTCCTCGACTATACGGAGAAATTCATCAACGAGCGCATCGAATTCCTGATGAGCGATATCCAGGACTACCAAAGGGTGTCGGTCAATTTCAAGCAAACCCACAACATCATCGACATGAGCAGCTATGGCCAAAGCTACATGTCAACCAGCCTCTCGCTTACCGAGGAGGAGAAGCAGCTGAACGCCCAAGCGGGCATGATTCGCTATTTGGTCAATTTCGTGAACGACAACCACGACCAACTGATCCCGTTAGGCGTGGTCAGTCTTTCCGAGGATGCCGAGGCTGCCATAAAGCAATACAACGACAACTTGTTGCAGCTGGAGAAATACAGAGCCGACGGGACAATGAACAATCCTGTGTCGCAAAACCTGCTGGAAAGCATGTCGAGCCTCCGCGCGGCCATCGTCACCTTGCTGAACAACAACTTGATTCCGCTTCAGGAGCGCATTGCCGTGGCCAATCGCGAGAAAAACGTGGCCAACTCCCAAATCAGGAACGTGCCGGTGGTGCAGCTCGAGCTGGACTCGGTGCAACTGATGCAGGGCATCAAGGAGAAGTTGTATCTGCAGCTGCTGAGCAAGCGCGAGGAACTGCTGATTTCGAAGCCCCAGATCGAAGCTTCGGCCAAGGTGATTGACTATGCCTATCCCAATTTCTCCCCGATAGCACCCAACGAGCGGAAATCGACCACGAGGGGTATCCTTATCGGACTGGCCATCCCCGTGGCCTTCATGCTCCTGCGCAAGCTGCTTGACACCACCATCCACGACAGAATGGACGTGCAGAAGGCCACTACGGTGCCTTTCCTCGGCGACATTCCTTTTCAACCCAATGTCAAGACCCATGCCATCATCGTGCGCGAAAACGGACGTGACTCGCTTTCCGAGTCTTTCCGCCTCATCAGGTCGAACTTGGAGTACATGAAGGAGAAGAAGGAGGAGGGACATGTCGTCATGTTCACCTCTTTCATGGTGTCTTCCGGAAAGACTTTCGTCTCGACCAATTTGGCGACGAGTTTCGCCCTCGCTTCCCGAAAAGTCGTGATTGTTGACTTGGATATCCGTAAAGGCACGCTCTTCAAGGTTTATGACGTGAGCACAAGAGCCGGAGTCGCCAATTACCTCTCGGGCAAGACGGACAGCGTCGATGACATCATCCAGCCCGACGGCACGGTGTCCGGTTTGGATGTCATCTTCTCGGGACCCACCCCTCCCAACCCCGCCGAGCTGTTGATGAGCAAGCGCCTGGAAACCTTGGTCGGGGAATTGCGCAAGCGGTATGAGTACATATTCCTGGACAACGTCCCCCTGGGCATGGTGGCCGATGCCGACATCGTGAAGCGTGTGGCGGACACGACCATCTTGGTGCTTCGTGCCGGAAAGACCGACAAACGTTTGCTTTTCGATGTGGATAAGTTCTACAAGGATGGCACTTTCCCGAATCTTTGCGTCGTGCTGAATTCGGTCAACAAGAAGAGACGTGGCTATGGCTATGGGTATTACGGCTATGGCTATGGCTACGGCTATGGCTACGGCTATGGTTATGGCTACGGCTACGGTTATGGCTACGGCTATGGCAATGAAGAGGAGGAAAAGAAGGAAAAACGCTTCAGGCTGTTCCGAAAGCATCATCACCATCACAAGCATTCGGGCAGGAAGAAGAACAACGAATTGCTGGAAGATGACGGCAAGGAATAAGTATTGACCCATGTTCGGTTTTTTGACACATCGTTTGCCGGAAGATTTCTTCCAAGGTGCCTGCGACGTTCACTGCCACGTGTTGCCTGGTGTTGACGATGGCTTTCCGTCATCGGAAAAGTCGTTGCAGGCGTTGAAGGCGATGGAGGATCTCGGCTTCGAGAAAATGATCCTTACGCCGCATTTCATGAAAGAGTATGCCGGAAACGACCGCGAAAGCATCGAAGCGAGATTCGAGGCTTTTAAGGCTGAGGCTGCCAAGGTGAGCGGCATGGAATTGCGCCTCGCCGCCGAATACATGCTCGATGCCCGTTTCGTGGAACACTTCAGGCAGGGTTTCTTGGCTTTGGATAACGACAGGCACGTTTTGTGCGAGACTTCCTACATGATGTATGAGCCTCAGGCTACTGAGATGGTCTATGAAATCATGTTGGAAGGTTTCCAGCCTGTCATCGCGCATCCCGAACGCTACGAATACGCCAGTCGCGAGAACTATACCCGTTGGAAGGACAAGCGCTACAAGTTCCAGCTGAATTGGCTGTCATTGGCAGGCGCTTATGGCAAGCTGGCCTTGGCCAAGGCGCATTTTCTTCTGGAAGAGGGCTTTTACGACTACATAGGAACCGACATGCACAACTTGGACAATTTCATGCGCCATTTGAATGCCATCAGGCTAAGCGGCAAGGACATGGATCGGGTTGCTGAACTGTTGGAAAACAACAAGAGTCTTTTCCGTTGACGGTCGGTGGTTCGCTTCTGCTAAAGCAATCCCGGCGAGAGTGTTCTCGTCGGGATTGCTTCGTTTGTGGGGTCGGTTCAGAAAGTGTAGCCGATGGAGAAATAGGCGCCGAATGAACGGGTGATGGTCGACCATTGTCCCGTCAGCGAGATGGGACCGAGCAGGCTGTTGTAAGAATATCTCAAGCCTGCGCCATGGTCGATGTCCAATTGTTTTACGGGGGTGGGCGCGTAATTAAACAAGGCATTGTACATCGCTGTGAGATAGTGTTTTCCGAAGAAGTTATAGCGAATGTCTAAGCGAATGATGGAACAGAAGGGTTCTGTGTTACGCAATTGGCTGAAACCGATGAAAGGCATTTGCTGATCGAAATGGCGGCCTTCGATTTCGCCTCCGATTTGGTTCCATGTGTTGAAAGCGAAGCCTTGATTGAATACGAGACGTCCGTAAAACTGTGGGATGAACGTGATTCTTCCTTTGCCAGGCGTGAGGTACGACTTGAAGGCAAAGCTGATGTCGAACGGAAGCGGGGAGTTGTCCGCTCCTTGTTCAAGGAAGATCTTGCTTGACAGGCTGGCGAAAATGCCTTTTGTGGCAAAATAGGCGTTGTCCAGATTGTCATATTTGACGTTGAGGAACGGTGTGATCATTCGGTTTTTCCCGAAAACCAACGAATCGAGGAAGACGCTGTCTTGGAGGGAAATCTTGTCAAATCTCGTGTCAACAAAGGAGGCGCCTGCCATGGCACTGAAGTTGAGCAAGTGGAATTGCGAAATGTAGGCACTGATTTTGTGCTGGTAGTAACTCAAGTGGGCTTTGCCGTCTCCTTCGGACAAGAGATAGGAAAAGCTCTCGCTACGGTAGTCGTAAGCCACGTTGAAGTTGGCTAACGACGAGCGAGAGTAGGTGTAGGTGACGTTGAGTTTCGGGTTGAAGCTGAGTTTGCCTGAAAGGTTCAGCTTCGAGCCGCCAAACTTCTTCTCGTTCAGGCCGATATTGATTAGCAGGCCTGCACCTTCTTCGGTGTCGTAGCGCAACCCGATGCCCAAAACGTGCGGATAGGCGGGCTTCATGTTGATGGTCAGGCTATATGCATCGGAAAGTTGTCCGAGGTCGTTGACGTGCAAGGAGTCGCTTTCTTTCACGTTGAAAGTGATTTCGTCGAAGCAACCGGTGCCACGGTAGATGTTGACGGCGCGTTCGATGTCGCTCTCCACGTATTTGTTTCCAAGATTGATTTGACCTTTGCGGATTAGCCATTCGCTTTGTTGGTCGGTGACGCCGTTGATTTCGATGGAACTGATGATAACGGAGTCGTTGGCTAAGTTTTTCGCCTTGGGAGCGTGAAGTTCTTTCTTGATTGGGCCGGAATTGGCTTTTTCAAGGGCTTCTTTGATGGCTTGGAACTGGTCGTGGTATCGGCTAGCCATCTTGTAGCCTCTCACTACGAGTGTGTCGATGGCATCGGGCGTGAAGCTGAGGGTGCCGTAGCCGCTAATGTCGGGCACGATGTGTATGTTGCACAACTCGCGGTTTTGCTCACGTTTGGTGTTGGTGGCGTTTGTGACTAATCGCGACAAGAGTTGGGGCAGCGATTTCAGTTCTTCGGGTGTGATGGTGTCTTTTTGGGTGATTTCGACGCCGATGATGATGTCGGCACCCATCTTGCGGACCAAGTCGGCCGGGAAATTGTTTACCAAACCGCCGTCGACAAGCATGGTTCCATTCATTTCCACAGGGGCGAAAACGCCAGGTATGGCCATACTGGCGCGCATGGCGGTAGGCAAAACGCCACTTTGTAGGTCGACTTCCTGTCCCGTGACCAAGTCGGTGGCAACGCAGGCGAAGGGGATAGGCATATCGTTGAAGTCCATATCTTCTTGATAACCAATGCAAAGGTTGTTGAATAAGTTCACCAACGAGCTGTTGTTGACGTATGCACTGGGAAGCTGGTCGATGAGCGACGATTTTGGGTTTTTGTCGAAAAGGTTGGACAGGCCGAAAGGAATAATGGCCATAGAGGTGCTGTTGCGATATCTGACTTCTTCCGACATGTAGGTGCGGTCGATCTTGTTGCCGATGTAGGAACTCCAGTCAATGTTGGAGATGAGTCTGTTCATCTCTTCTGGTGAGTAGCCAGCGGCGTATAGACCGCCGATGATGGAGCCCATGCTGGTGCCTGCCACATAATCGACCGGAATGCCCATCTCTTCCATGTATTTCAGCACGCCGATGTGGGTCGCGCCTTTGGCACCGCCGCCACAAAGCACCACACCGACTTTCGGCCTCGGGGCTTGGAGACTGACTTTTTGGTTTTGGGCTTGGGAAATGACGGAAACCGCCATCAAGAGGAAAAATAAACCGATTCTTTTCATTTTGCGTAAATTCATTTTAGGGCTGTCATATTTATGGCAGCCCTAAATAATTCAGTTATTTCAGTCCGCGGGCCTTCAGGTAGGGCTCGTAGTCAGGGTCTTGGCCGCGGAATTTGCGGTATTGCACCATTCCTTCATCGTTGCCGCATTCTTGCAGGCAGTTCTTGCGGAACGAGGCGGCCAGTTCGGGATTGAAGAGGTCGCCCGAACTCTTGAAATAGTTGAAAGCGTCTTTGTCGAGCACTTCGGCCCAGGTGTAGGCATAATAGCCCGCGCTGTAGCCGCCGTTGAAGATGTGGCTGAAATTGGTGCTGCGGTAGCGCGGAAGGATTTCGCGCATCAGGCCGATGGCGTCCATCTGCTGCTTCTCGAAAGCGTCGACGTCCATAGCCTGAATCTCTTTAATGGAGGTGATTTCGTGGAACTTCATGTCGAGGATGGAGGCTGCGATGAGTTCGGTGGTCATGAAGCCTTGGTTGAACAAAGCGCTGTTCTCGATTTTGGCGATGAGACTGTCGGGCATAGGCTCGCCGGTTTTGTAATGCTTGGCGTACATGCGGATGACTTCAGGCTCGGCCACCCAGTTTTCCATGATTTGTGAAGGCATCTCAACGTAGTCGTGAGGCACATTGCCACAGGTGCGCGAGTAGAGGCCGTCGCTGAAGAAAGCGTGCAACGAGTGGCCAAACTCGTGCCACATGGTCTCGGTCTCGTCCCAAGTGAGCAGGGCAGGGGTGTCGCCCGAAGCAGGGGTGAAGTTCATCACGAGCGAGACGACGGGATAGATCTTCTTGCCGTTGATGTCGTGGCCGCTCTCGCGGAAACTGGTGCACCATGCGCCGCCGCTCTTCGACTCGCGCGGATAGTAGTCTAAATAGAGGATGCCGAGGAAATCGCCGTTGGCTTCCTTCACTTCGTAGGTTTCCACGCCAGGGTAATAGACGGGCAAGTTGGTGTTTTGTGTGAAGGTGACACCGTACAACTTATTGGCAGCCATAAACATACCGTTGCGCACGTTATCGACGGTGAGGTAAGGCTTGATTTGGTTTTCGTCGAAGGCGTATTTGGCCTTGCGGAGTTTTTCGGCGTAATACCACCAGTCAGAACCATAGATTTTACTGACTCTGTCTTTGGGTTTAACAATTTCTTCTTTTTCAAAGGTGCGTGACATATACTCTTTGTAACGGATTTCCTGCATCTCGGCCAGTTCCTTTTTGGCTAATTCTTGTGCAGGCTTGAAGATGTCAATGAGGAACTTGTCCACCGTCTTGGAGTCTTGAGCCATATTGACGGCAAGGACATAATCGGCAAAGTTTTCGTAGCCAAAGAGTTGTGCCTTCTTTAGTCTCAATTCCAGCATTTGCTTGATAAGAGCCTTGTTGTCGTACTCGTTGTTGTTGTCGCCGCGATTGTAATAGGCATCGTACATTTCCTTGCGCAACTTGTAGTTGTCGGCGAATTGCAAGAAAGGAATAAGGCTGGGCTTCGAGAGCGTGAACACCCACTTGCCTTCCATGCCATCGGCCTTGGCTTGCTCGGCGGCGGCATCGATGCTGGTCTGCGGCAATCCGGCAAGGTCGGCTTCGTTCTCGATGACAAGCTTGTAATTGGCGTTCTCCTTCAGTAAGTTGTTGCCAAATTGCAGGCTCAAGGTCGAGAGTTGTTCGTTGATTTGGCTCAGTTCGCCTTGCTTGTCGGCTGGCAGGGCGGCACCGTTGCGCACGAAATCTTGATGGTATTTCTCCACCACACGGATTTGCTGGTCGTCCAAACCCATTTCGTTGCGGTGTTGATACACATAGTCGATGCGCTCGAAAAGTTTCGGGTTCATCATGATGGCGTCGCCGTGCTTCGAGAGCATGGGCAGCACCTGCTCGGCAATGGCGTTCATCTCGTCGTTGGTGAGGCACTCGTTGAGGTTGAAGAACACGTTGCTGACGCGGTCGAGGGTTTGTCCCGACTTGTCGAAAGGCAAAATGGTATTCTCGAAAGTCGGGGTTTCGGTACTGTTTGCAATGGTCTCGATTTCAGCCTGTTGCTCCTTGATACCCGCCTCAAAAGCAGGAAGATAATGCTCGTTCTTGATTTGGTCGAACGGCGGCACTTGGAAGGGAGTGGTGTATTCCGTGAGGAAAGGGTTTTTAGGTTCGGCCTCGGTCTTAGGTTCGTTGTTTGTGTTGCACGAGGCTAATGTGATTACGCTTAGTGCGATCATGTTGATGAGTTTTTTAGCCATGGTTTATTTTTTTGTGAGTTTTTCGTACATCTTGAACAGTTCCGCCACGATTTCGCTTTCGCCCATTTTGGTTGCGAAGCCGTAGGCGGCCATCACGGCCTTGTCGTTTTCTTGGTGGGCGCGGCGCAGCTCGATGGGCATGGTGGTTTCGTCATAGAGGTCGGCAAGCGACGAGTCGGGGTATTTTTCCCTTGCGTCCAATATCGCCTGAGCCGTCTTCTCGATTTTCGTTTTTTGCTCACCGTTGGCATCGCACCATGGGAAGTTGTTGTAAACGATGTCTTTGCTGTAACGATAGTCACTTTTCATGCGTCCGCCAACAATCCTCAACCACGCCATGTGAACTTTGCTGATGAGAATTCCAAACTCAAACAGTCCGGCTTCAGGAATGATTAGGACTGAATTGGTGGGAATGGTATTGTAGTCCAAGAAACCCATTGGGACATATCTCCTGTTTTCCGAAGATGTGGCTGGAACGATTACATATTCTTCGGGATTCCTTATCTCGCGGAACAAATGAGGCGTATCGGCGAGCTTCTGTCGGTCTGCTGCACCGTTCAACCTGTCTTTCCTGCACATTTGGACTCGTTTGACCACTTCTGCCATGCCTCGTATTTCGGCTGGACTGGCGCCAACCAACCATAGGCACCAACGTTGCAAGTTGTTGATAAATTCTTCAGAGCCAACAAGTTTTCTGATGAACCTTGAAGCCTTTGGCTCTTTTTTGAGAAAAGCTTCGTAGTCGTTGGCCTCGATGATAAGGTGGCCGCCATCGGCAGGTCGATTTCCTGTGGTCATCATGGGGACATTACACAGCGGCTTGCTCCGATTTTCAATCCAAACATTTTCTGAATCAATAAGATAGGGGCAAATGTTTTGCGCTACAGATGCTTGTTTCCCGTCGAAGAAGATCCGTTTGGTTCCTGATGGGGACTTGGAGGACGAAAATCCAATGATAATGCAATGCACATGGGCTTTTTGTTCCGATTCGCTATCCCACCTGAACGTTCTGTATGCGAAATCGATGTGGATTCCGAAACGTTCAAACAGAGGTCTCCATACTGCCGCTACTTGCTCGCCTTGAGTGATTGAGTTGGTGGAAACAAAAGCGCATTTTGTCGGTTTGTCTTGGGCTATTTGCGCAGCCTTGAAATACCAGTTGGCCACATAGTCAATCTTACCTGCTGATTTGTAAGGTTTTCCGTGGTAATCAACGTAAATGCTCAAGGTGTCCCCCTTTTGCTCTTTGCTTTGGAACGAATAGCCCACAAACGGCGGGTTGCCCATGATGTAGTCGTAGACGACGGGCTTGGGTTTTTGCCTTGGCGGAAGAGGCTTTCGCTCCAAGTTCGTTGTCATCACGTTCAGTTCGTCGTAAACCTTGCCGTATTCCGCTGCTGGCTCGTGTGCCT
This sequence comes from Bacteroidales bacterium, assembly GCA_017439405.1. GTDB lineage: Bacteria > Bacteroidota > Bacteroidia > Bacteroidales > F082 > Limimorpha. The sequence goes on along the minus strand of JAFSJF010000105.1, from coordinate 32,383 downwards.
CGTGGGGCGCGTTCAGCACTTCTTCGGGAAGGTTCTCGACCTCAAACACGTTGAGCTTCTTGGCATATAGGTAAGGTACGGTTGGGTCGTTTTCCAACGTGCTCCAATCCATCCGTAAGGCGTTGCCTTCCACGATGTTGGCATGGTCTTTCAGGGGAAGGAAGTCGAGGTTCATGCCGAGGATGGCTTCGGTTTCGGCCACCATCTGGCTCTCGGCAATCCATAGGGCGGTCTTGGCCACCGTGACGGCGAAGTCGTTGATTTCGATTCCGTAGAACTGGCTGATTTTCACATGGATGAAGTCGTCGAAGCCCAAGATTTTTTCGCCTTGGTTTAGTATGGAAATCACCTTGTTTTCCAAGCGGCGCAGGCTGATGTAGGTCTCGGTGAGGAAGTTGCCGCTGCCGCAGGCGGGGTCGAGGAAGGTGAGCGAGCCGAGCTTTTGCTGGAAGGCTAACAGGTTTTGCCGTTTGGCTGACAAAGGTGTCCGTGAGCCTAAGATGGACTCAAACTCGGCGTTCAGGTCGTCCATGAACAATGGGTCGATAACCTTGTGTATGTTAGCGATGCTGGTGTAGTGCATCCCACCCTTGCGCCGCGTTTCTGGGTTGAGGGTGCTCTCGAACACGGCCCCAAAAATGGTCGGGCTGATTTCGCTCCAGTTGAACGGGGCGCAATGGTCTACGATGACATCCACAATCTCTTTCGTGAAGTTCGGGATTTCAATCCGTTCTTCTGCAAACAAGCCTCCGTTGACGTAGGGGAACGGCTTGGTTTTCAGGTCGTATTTGTCGCGGTCTTCGGTTCGGGTGTCCAAAGCCTTGAACAACTTGGCGAGGCCATCGCGCAAGTCGTGCAGCGAGAACGACTTGATGTAGTCCTCGAAGCTCGTTTTCGTCTCAAACAGCCCGGCATCTTCGGCATAGAGGCAGAACACTATTCTGACACACAGGATATTGAGTGAGCGTAGGCTGTCGTCGTCGGGGTCGATGTATTCCTTGATAAGCGCGTCGTAGAGCTTCCCAACGAGGTCGCCGGCCTTCAGTGAAATTTCCTCTTCGCGGCGGATGTTCTCGCTTCGTTGGTCGACGAGGAAGGCCAATCGGTAATACTCTTTTTCAAGGTCTTGCAGTTGGATTTTCTGTGGTTCGGCGTTGGGCTGCTCCATGTCATAGACCCAAAACTCGCGGAAGTTGCAGGTCACAATCCATCGCGGTTTTTCCGACAGGGGCAGACCTTCGGCGTAGCGGCGAGCTTGTTGGTAGGGTGTGAGTTCCGCGCCATCGCTTTGCTTGGCTTTGGCGGCAAGGTCCACATGCGAGCTTTTCTGCTCAATCAGCACCTTGGTTGGGACGACATAGCCGTCGATGAAGTCGGCACCTTTTTCCTTGGCAATGGTCTTGACGGGAAGTTCAAATTGCATCGTCTTGGTCGGGTCGTCCACACCGAATACGTTGTGGAGAAGGTCGAGCCAAAAGCGTTGCGTCTCGCCTTTCTCGTAGCCTTTTTCTTGCCATGCTTGGGCAAAGCGGCGGGCGGCTTTCTGCTGTTGGAGCGGGGTCATGCTGCAAGGATTGATTTATTGTGCAAAATTAAACATTTTTTGCTTGCAATTGGGAAAAACATTATTTTTGTAGTCACTTTTTGACGGAAAAACAAACACGAAATATACTATGAGTTACATCTCTTGGGACAAAAAGCAACTGGTCAATCTGGAGTTTTCGCTCACGCGCGAGGTGCTTCGCTCCAATGCGAAAGGGGCGTTCCTCGCCACCACCGTGATTGGCTGCAACACCCGAAAATACCACGGCCTGCTCGTGGTGCCGCAACCGCAGTTGGACAACAACAACCACGTCTTGCTGTCGAGCCTCGACGAGACCCTCATCGAGAACAAGGAGGAGTTTCACCTTGGCGTACACATGTACCCCGACGGCATCTTTGCGCCGCGCGGCCACAAATACATCCGCGACTTCAGCGCCGACCCCATGCCGAAGCTGACCTACCGCATCGGCAACGTGGTCTTGGACAAGGAACTGATTTTCTCCTCCACGGAAGCCCGACTCTTCGTGCGCTACACCTTGCGCGAGTCGGCGGTGCCGATCACGTTGCGCGTGCAGCCTTTCTTGGCCTTCCGCAATGTCCACATGCTGACGCACGAGAACTACGACGCCAGCCACAAGGTGGAATTGGTGAAAAACGGCGCGTCGTGGCAACTCTACACGGATTATTCGCGGCTGTTCCTCCAGTTCTCGAAGTCGGCGGAATACACGCACATCCCGCATTGGTACTATAATATGTTTTATGTGCGCGAACAAGAGCGTGGCTACGAAGCCATTGAGGACCAGTATGTTCCAGGATTCTTCGAACTTCAGATGAAGCAGGGCGACACGGTGGTTCTCTCCGTCAGCTTGCAGGAAGAGAATCCAGCCGCCATCAAACGCCAATGCGAGGCCGAGGTGAAACGCCTGTTGCCTCAAACAAGTTACGAAGACTGCCTGCTGAAAGCCGCCGACCAATTTATCATCCGCGACGTGCAAGGCACGAAGCTATGGGCCGGTTTCCCGTGGTTCGACAGCTGCGGTCGCGACACTTTCTTAGCCCTGCCGGGCATCACTTTGGCGCAAGGCGACGAGAAGACTTTCACGGCGGCCCTCGACTATCTCGTTTCGAGGATGCAAGGGCCCTTCTTCCCGCACCGCTACTACCAGAAGAGCCTGTATTTCACTGCGGTGGATTCGCCGCTGTGGTTCTTCTATGTGCTGCAACTCTACGAAAAAATGCTCGGCAAGGACAAGAAGGACATCTGGAAGAAATACAAGAAACCCATGACGACCATCCTGGAGAGCTTCATCGCGGGTACGGACTTCAACGTGCACGTCTTGGACAACGGCCTGCTCTATGCCGGCAACCGAGACTTGGCCTTAACTTGGATGAACGTCTTTGCCCAAGGCAAACCTTGGACACCGAGAACAGGCTTGGCTATTGAAGTCAATGCGCTGTGGTATAACGCTTTGCGTTATGCAGTTGATTTGTTGGAGGCAGCCGACCCGAAGAGTGCGTCGCTGAAGAAATGGAAAGATTTGGCCGACAAGGTGCAAGCCGCGTTTGCCGAAACCTTTTACAATAAGTCGACCAACAGCTTCTACGATTATGTGAACAGTAACGAGAAAAACGCGCAGGTGCGTCCCAATATGATGCTTGCAGCGGCCTTGCCCTATTCGCCGATGGACGAAACCATGCAAAAACGCGCCTTCGACATTGCCCATTCCGAGTTGCTGACAATTAGAGGCATACGCTCGCTTTCGCCCAACGACGAGAACTACAAGGGCGTCAGCATCGGCAACCACTCGGAGCGCGAAAGGGCCTATCATAACGGCACGGTGTTCCCCTGGCTGATTGCCTTCTACGCCGATTTGTCGGTGAAGCTGTTCGGAAAGACCTCGTTGCCCTATCTTGAAGACCTGTACAATGGTTTTGAAGAAGCTATCAAAGACAACGGAATCGGCACGGTGTCAGAGATTTACGACGGCAACCCGCCCTTCGAGGCGCGTGGTTGCATCTCGCAATCTACGAGTGTGGGGGCGTTGCTTTACCTCAAGTATTTGATTGACGAATTAAACAAGAAAGGAGGCTCAAAATGAGAGTCTTGATGTTTGGGTGGGAGTTTCCTCCGCATATCACGGGTGGCCTCGGAACGGCTTGTTTCGGCATGACCAAAGGCTTGGCAAAGAACGGCGTTGAAGTGCTGTTTGTGGTGCCTCGTGCCTACGGCGACGAGGACGAAACGAACGTCCGCCTGCTCAATGCCAGCGACGTGACCATCGACATCGACCATGAGGCCGACCGCAGTTATTGGGAGCGTGTGCAATACATGGAAATCGGGTCCAACATCATCCCGTATGTCGGGCCGGAGGAGTTTGCGAATGTCATTGAAACTGAACGTCATGTGGTGGAGAACTTCAATCGTAGCGGGTCGGTGTTTGCGCGCAACTACCAGTTTTCGGGCAAATACGGCATGAACCTGATGGAGGAGGTGGCACGCTACGCCTTGATTGGCTCTTCATTGGCCACGAAATACGATTTCGACGTCATCCACGCCCACGACTGGCTGACCTATTCGGCAGGCATCGCAGCCAAGGAGACCACGGGTAAGCCGCTTGTGGTTCACATGCATGCCACTGAGTTCGACCGCTCGGGCGAGCACATCAACACGGATGTTTACGCCATCGAAAAACGTGGCATGGAAGCCGCCGACCGCGTGATCACGGTGAGCAACCTGACGCGCAATATCGTCATCGAGAAATACGGCATCGACCCGAAAAAGGTGGTGACGGTGCACAACGCCGTCGAGCCTAACGACAAGCCCAAGTCGGAGTACGAGCGCAGCGGCTTGGATGCAAAGGTGGTGACCTTCCTCGGCAGAATCACCTACCAGAAAGGACCAGAATACTTCATCGAGGCGGCCTACAAGATCCATCAGGTCGACCCGAGCATCCACTTCGTGATGGCGGGCACGGGCGACATGTTAGAGAAGATGATCCGTCGCGTGGCGCAGTTGGGCATGGGCAGCCATTTCCACTTCACGGGCTTCCTGAAGGGCGAGGCCGTCGACCAGATGTTCGCCATGACCGACGTGTTCGTCATGCCGTCCATCTCCGAGCCGTTCGGCATTGTGCCGTTGGAGGCCATGCGGCTCAACGTACCGGTGGTCATCAGCAAGCAGTCGGGCGTTTCGGAGGTGGTGAAGCACGCCTTGAAGGTCGACTTCTGGGACATCAACGGCCTGGCCGATGCCATCTACGCTCTGTGCCACTACAAGCCCTTAGCCGACTGCTTCAAGGACGAAGGCAAGGACGAAGTGGACAGCCTCAAGTGGGAACTGGCGGCGAAGAAGATCAAGGCGGTGTATGAATCCGTGGTAAGCTAACTATGATATCACAAATTGTGATGACATTAAATAATGAGAATATGTTTGATAAGTATAGAGATAAACAATTCAAGCTGTACAATGATGCGTTCCACTATTACGAGGAGCATCCTGAATGTCTTATAGAGATTGAGCGCTTTATAGCCAACGAAATTCGGCATTTTATAGACCTGAAATTGCCTGAAATAAGGCGTGACTACGATGAGGCATCATACCTCTATTCATTTTGGAAGAACTATACTCCATTGGATAGGGGACGCTCGCCAGTAGGTGACCAGTACCCATGGATTGAGGTTGGAGAACAGGTTTTTGGAAATAAATTGTCACGTTATTTTGCTGCCAATTTTGGGGTTAAGGATTCGGGATTGCCGTCAGGTGCCGATGACCGTTGCGTGATTTCGAGTGAACGAATAAAGCAGATACTTGGAATTACTGATTCTGTTTGGGTTTTCATTGACATAAAGTCGGCGGGGCCACGAGACAATTATGAACATGCTGTAATGTCGCCTTATCAGGTTTCGGGTACAGGAGATTGGCTGCAGGTAGAGGATGGATTATCAAATGAGCCCATAATAGCAAAGGGAAAAATGGTTTCTCATGAATTCCTTTGCTCGCTTTCACCTATTTATGTGCTTAGTGATGGAACTGTCGCTCCCTTGGTGACTTTTGTCATCAAGCCTGTGTATGGAATGGTTAGAGAAGGAGAAAAGACTGTCGGACAGCCCCTTGAACAAATCAAAGTTGTTTCAATTCCTAACGGAATCCTTCTTACCAAGAACCCCAATTATCTTCAAACCCATGAAGGCCTTTTCTTCCCGGGAAAGGATGATAGGAAAAAAGATTTGAGAAAGATTCGGGCGAGAGTGTCTTTTGATTTACTGAAAGAAATAGCCAATTGGAGAGTCGTAGAAATTGATATGAGATGAAAATTTTGGATATAAATACGGTTTATTGTGGCGATTCACGCCAACTGATGAAGCAAATCGAGCCTGAATCAATCGCATTGTCGTTTTGGTCACCGCCTTATTTTTTGGGAAAGGAATATGAAAAGGATAATACATACGAATCGTGGCAACAGCTTCTGAAAGAGGTGATAGAATTGCATTTCGACATCCTTAAGCCAGGTGGCTTCATGGTCATCAATATTGCCGACATATTGGCTTTTCAGGATGAAAAAATGCCGCGTATCATGGGAATGAATCCAGCCAATCGAAAATGTGCGGTCACAAGAGAGATGATTTTGCGTGCCAAAAGCGAGCATCCTGATTATAACCGAGACCAATTGGCGGCATTGCTGAATTGCAGTGAACAAACAGTTGACCGTCGTTTGAATGGCAATAATATTCGTGGAGGCAAGTATGCGGCTGGTACGCATGTGAAACTTGTAGGAGGTAACTTGGAGCAGTATGCGTATGATGCAGGGCTTTTTTTGTATGACAAGCGCATCTGGAAGAAAGACCCGGCATGGGCCAATAGCAGGTGGACGACGAATACGCTTAAGGCAGTTAGTGAGACTGAAGATTTATATGTGTTTTGGAAGCCCGGTGAGTATGTCGTGAATAGGGAAAGACTGTTGCCTGAAGAGTGGCGCGATTGGGGCTATCGCCAAATTTGGGAGATTGCCAGCGTGCGTTCCAATGATGTGCATCCTGCCATGTTCCCGATAGAATTGGCGCAGCGTGTAATCCGGCTCTATACAGACAAAGGCGACCTTGTCCTTGACCCATTCTTGGGTAGTGGTACTACGGCATTGGCAGCCATTCAGACAGGAAGGAATTTCATTGGCATAGAGATGATGGAAAAATATGCTGATTTAGCGGCAAAAAAAATATCGAATGAACAAGCCGTTCTATGTTTGGATTTGTTTTGAGATAATATAGTTGTCGCAAATTTTGCGACAACTCAAACTGAGGAAATCATCAAAAGAACACTAAATATGAGCAAATCAATCTGTTTCTATTTCCAAGTGCATCAGCCCTATAGGCTGCGCACGTATCGTTTCTTCGAGATTGGGAAGAAACACTATTACTACGACGACTACAGCAACCGTATGATCATGCGGCGAGTGGCCGAGAAATGCTACCTGCCCATGAACGAGCTGCTGATGCAGCAAATCGAACAATTAGGCGACCAGTTCAAGGTGGCGTTCTCGTTTTCGGGCGTCGTCATCGAGCAGATGGAGCAATATGCACCCGAGGTGCTTGAGAGCTTCCAGAAATTAGTGGCCACGGGTAGGGTAGAGGTGCTTTCGGAGACCTATGCCCACAGCCTCGCCTCGCTCAACAACCCCGACGAGTTCAAGCGGCAGGTGCTGGCCCACAAGCGCAAGATGAAGGAAGTGTTTGGCGTCACGCCGAAGACCTTCCGCAACACCGAGCTGATTTACAGCGACGAAATCGGGGCGACGGTGGCCGACATGGGCTACAACCTCATGCTCACCGAAGGCGCGAAGCACATCTTGGGCTGGAAGAGTCCCAATTACATGTACGCCAACGCCATCAATCCGAAGCTGAAGGTGTTGCTGCGCAACTTCAAGTTCAGCGACGAGATTGCCTTCCGCTTCGTGCAGGACGGTTTCCGCACCGAGGACTTCGTCGGCTGGCTCAACGCTTTGCCGGAAGAGGAAGAGGTGGTCAACATCTTTATGGACTACGAGACCTTTGGCGAGCACCAGCAGGTCGAGACGGGCATCTTCGACTTTATGGAGCGTCTGCCCAAGGCGGTTCTGGAAGGCAGCAAGTTCGGGTTTGCCACGCCGCAGGAGTTGGCCAAGACCTTGCAGCCGGTGAGCGCGGTCAACGTGCCCAACGTGCTCTCGTGGAGTGACGAGGAGCGCGACCTCACGGCTTGGCTCGGCAACCCCTTGCAGGACGATGCCTATCGCGCCCTTTACGACCTCACGGCCAAGGTGCATCGTATCAAGGACGAGGAACTGCAGCAGGACTGGCTCGACCTCCAGACCTCCGACCATTTCTACTACATGTGCACGAAGTGGCTCTCCGATGGCGTGGTGCACAAGTATTTCAACCATTACGCCTCGCCCTACGATGCCTACATCAACTACATGAACGTCCTCACCGACTTTGCCGACCGAGTGCAGAAGCTCTCGAAACGGAAAAAAGAGGTTTCGGAAGTTGTTGAAAATTAAATAAATACGAAAAATCACTTTTGGAAAAGTGAAAATTGATATAAAAATCACTTTTTGAAAAGTGAAAACGTGTAAAATATTGAATCTTAAATCTTTAAATATTAAATCTTAAATACCCCTGAATGAAAACCCCCGAATACCTCTTTGAAACCAGTTGGGAAGTGTGTAACATGGTGGGTGGCATCTACACGGTGCTTTCCACGAAGGCCAACACTGTACGCCAACTGCTTGGCGACCACTACATTACCGTTGGTCCCGATGTGGTCAAGGAAGCGCATGAGACGCTTTATTTCGTCGAAGACAACACCTTGTTCCCCGAATGGCGCGAGCGGGCGCTGGCCCAAGGCCTCAAGTTCCGTATCGGGCGCTGGAAAATCCAAGGCAGCCCAATCGCCATCCTCGTTGACTACACTCCGCTGTATCAAACTAAGAATGAGATCCTTGGCCACCTGTGGGAACAGTTTGAACTCGACAGCATACGCGGCCAGTGGGACTATGTGGAGCCCGTCCTTTTCGGCTATGCAGCCGGGCAGGTGATCGAGAGCTTCGTCAGCCACAACCTGAAGCAGGTCAGCAACGTCGTGGCGCAGTTCCACGAGTGGATGACCGGCTCGGGCGTGCTTTACCTCAAGGAGCATTGCCCCTACATCGCCACGGTGTTCACCACCCACGCCACCTACCTCGGACGCGCCATTTCGGGCAACGGAATGCCGCTCTACGAGAACCTCAAGACCTACCTGCCCTCGGTGATGGCCATGCAGTTCAACATCGTTTCGCAGCAGTCGATGGAGCAAAAGGCCGCCAAAAACGCCGACGCCTTCACCACCGTGAGCGACATCACGGCGCAGGAATGCCAGCAATTCCTCTACCGAAAGCCCGATGCCATCACCATCAACGGCATTGGGCAACTGATGCGCAAAGACGCGGCTGACTTCGCCGAAAAACGGGCAGCCAACCGCGAAAAAATCCTACAAATCGCTGAAACACTGTGCGGTGAAACCATCGACCGCAACTGCCTCATGGTCATCAACAGTGGGCGCTACGAGTTCAAGAACAAAGGCATCGACCTGTACATTGAAGCCTTGCGCCGCCTCAACGAGGACAAGAACTTGCCGCGCACCGTCGTCGGCGTAATCGCGGTGCCGGCCAACATCGCTGGGCCGTCGAAAGACCTGCAGCACCGCCTCGACGGCACCCATGAGATCATGGGCCATACCGACTTCCCTGCTACGCACCATATCTTTGAGTATGAGCACGATGCAATATTGAACACCTTGCGCAATTCAGGTCTGCAAAACGACCATAACGACAAGGTGAAGGTGATGTTCGTCCCCGCCTACCTTAATGGCAACGACGGCATCTTCAACCTGACTTACAGCGAGTTCCTCTCCGCTTTCGACTTCTCCATGTTCCCGTCGTATTACGAGCCATGGGGCTATACCCCGCTCGAAAGCGTCTCGATGGGCATCCCGACCTTGACGTCCGACGTCTCCGGCTTTGGCAAGTTCGTAATGCAGGAATGCCAAGGCAACGAGGCCGTGACCATCGTGCCGCGCGAGGAGGGCGATATTAATAAGGTGTTGGACGAGATGGTTGCTGCCTTGCGCCGTTTCATCGGTATGACCGAAAAGGGCATGGCGAAGGTGTCGGAGTCGGCCCTGAAGGTGGCCGAGAAGCTGCTTTGGAGCGACCTCATCGTGCATTACCAGCAGGCTTGGGACGTCGCGCTCGAGAAGTCGGGCGGGCGGCACTACATGATGGAAACCATCCCTTACGCCGACATGCTCCACGAAGTGAGCTACCAGAAAAACGACGCGCCGAGTTGGAAGAAAGTCCTCGTGAAGCCCGTCTATTCCGCTGAAATGCAGAAACTTCAGGAACTGGCGACCAACATCTGGTGGTGCTGGAACGTGGACGCTATCAAATTGTTTGAGAGCATCGACGCGGCGGCATGGAAGGCCACGGAGCAGAACCCCATCGCGCTGATGGCAGGCCTCTCGGTGGAGCAAATCGAGGCCTTGGAAAAGAACGCGGCGTTCATCGAACAATTGAACAAGGTGCATACTCAGTTCAAGGCTTACATGGCGCAACCCACTCAGCAAAAGGACCTTATCGCCTATTTCAGCATGGAGTACGGCCTGATGAAATGCCTGAAGATCTATTCCGGCGGCCTCGGCATCCTCGCCGGCGACTACATGAAGCAGGCCTCCGACAGCAACGCCAACATGGTTGGCATCGGCTTGTTGTACCGTTACGGCTACTTCGCCCAGGAAATCACCGTCTCGGGAGAGCAACGCGCCGACTACATCCCGCAGAAGTTCTCGCAGCTGCCGCTCGTGCCGGTGCGCGACGAAAAGGGCGACTGGGTGAAAATCAGCATCGCCTTCCCCGGACGCTCGGTCTATGCCAAGGCGTGGCGCGTCAACGTGGGTAGGGTAGGGCTGTATCTGCTCGACACCGACATCGATGAGAACTCGCCTGAAGACCGTGGCATCACCAGCCGGCTCTACGGCGGCGACAGCGAGATGCGCATCAAGCAGGAGATGTTCCTCGGCGTGGGTGGCATCCGCCTGCTCGAAGCCATCGGACTGAAACCCACCGTGTATCACTGCAATGAGGGTCATGCAGCCTTCAGCGGACTAGAACGCCTGCGCGTCTATATCACCAAGCACAACCTCGACTTCGACGTCGCGCTCGAACTCGTCCGAACTTCCACCTTGTTCACCACCCACACGCCCGTGCCTGCCGGCCACGACGCCTTCGAGGAACACCTCATCCGTACCTACATGCCGCACTACGCCAACCGCATGAACATCAGTTGGGAACGTTTCATGGGCTTGGGTCGTTTCAACGCCAACGACCCCAACGAGAAGTTTTCGATGAGCGTCCTCGCCACCAACCTCAGCCAGGAGGTGAACGGCGTGAGCAAGATCCACGGGCGCGTGTCGCGGGAGATGTTCCAGAGCCTGTGGCCGGGCTACTTCGCCGAAGAGAACCACATCGGCAGTGTCACCAACGGCGTACACCTGCCCACTTGGGCCGACCGCCGCTGGCAAGCGCTCTACCACAAGACTTTCGGCACGGATTACGTTGACCACCAGTCGGACACGAAGCTCTGGGAACGCATCTACGACGTGCCCGACGCCGAAATCTGGAACATCCGCAAGCAGCTGAAGCACGAACTCATCACCTATCTCGGCGAGAAGCTCAAGGAGGACATGCGCCAGCGCCAAGAAAGCCCGAAACTGATCCTGCAAACTGTCAACAGCCTGAACGAGAACGCTTTGATTGTCGGCTTCGCACGCCGATTCGCCACCTACAAGCGTGCCCACCTGCTCTTCGGCAACTTGGAACGCCTCTCGCAATTGGTGAACGACCCAAAGCGCCCCGTCATCTTCCTCTTCGCTGGCAAGGCGCACCCCAACGACAAGGCCGGCCAAGACCTGATCAAGATGATTGTGGACATCTCGCGCAGGCCTGAGTTTGTCGGCAAGATCCTGTTTGTCAGCAACTACGACATGGAGTTGGGCAACCGCCTGACGAGTTGCGTCGATGTGTGGCTCAACACGCCCACGCGCCCGCTCGAAGCCTCCGGCACAAGCGGCGAAAAGGCCGTGATGAACGGGGTCCTGAACTTCTCCGTCCTCGACGGCTGGTGGGCCGAAGGCTACCGCGAAGGCGCAGGCTGGGCCATCCAAGAGAAACGCACCTACCAAGACCAGCGTTACCAGGACGAGATGGACGCCGAAACGATCTACAACACGCTCGAAAACGACATCGTCCCGCTCTACTTCACCCGCCAGAACGACGTGCCCACGGGCTGGGTGGCCGCCATGAAGCGTTGCCTCGCCGAAATCGCGCCGCGCTTCACGATGAAACGCATGATGGACGACTACTTCGAGCTTTACTACAACAAGCTCATCAAGCGCACCCATTGGATGCGGGCCAACCGCTACCAAAAGGCCTTTGAGATCAACTCGTGGAAGAACCGTATCCGCGCCAACTGGGACAAGATCGAGGTGAAGTCGCTCATCCTGCCCGACACCGACGTGCGCCCGCTCACCTTCGGCGAGCTGTTCATCGCCGAGGTCACGCTGCTCACGCCCGACCTCGAGGCCGGCGACATCGGCGTGGAGCTGCTGTTCGGCAACAAGGAGAACGACGTGGTAAGCGAAATCACCGGCGTCGAGTGCATGAAGCTCGTCGATAGCGGCGACGGCTGGGTGAAATACTACATAAAGGTGCCGATCAAGCGCGCCGGCATCTACAACTTCACCTTCCGCGTCTATCCCACCAACCCCATGCTGCCCCACCGCCAAGACTTTGCCTTGGTGAAGTGGATTTGAGCGACTTAGAGCGTTGAGCTTAAGTGATAATGCCCACTGCCGTAGGTCATGGTTTGATAGCCTTCGGCGGTGGGCATTTGTATTTCTGCCGTGGTGTTGGCGGGGATGACAATGTCCCACTCAAAACGGTTGCCTTCGCGTTTCCAGCTGCTTTCGATTCGGCCTGAGACGGAATTGTAGGAGCAATTCACAAAGTCTAATCCCTCAATGGGATAGGGCTTGAGTTGTATCTTGCCGTAGCCCGGCTCAAGGGCGCGGATGCCGCCAAGGTATTCGTATTCCCAAAGGATGAGGTCGCCGAGAAGCATGACGTGGTTGCCCGAGTTCATGGCGGGGTCGGCGGTGTTGCCGTTCCAAAGTTCCCAGATGGTGGTCGCGCCGTTGCGTACCATGTAGCCCCAACTTGGGTAGGTGTCGTTGGAGGCGATTTTCAGCGCGAGGTCGCCGCGACCGTATTCCGTCAGGGTGCGCATGAGCTGCTGGATGCCGATGACACCTGTCGAGACGTGGCCTCCACACTCGTTTTCGGTTTTGTCAACGATGCTTTGCAAAACCTTGTTTTCCAGTCCTTTGGGAACCAATCCGAACCACAAGGGCAAGATGTTGGCCGTCACGGTGTTGTTGGCATAGATGCCCGTCACGCGGTTGAAATACTTGTCGTTGAAGGCCACGGTTGTGGTGGTGATTTCCTGTCTGAAGAAGGTTGCATCTTCTTCAAAACCAAGGATTTCAGCAAACTTGGCCATTATTCCGCAGAGGTGGCAATAGAACGGCGTGGCGATGACCGTCGATTCGGTGATGCGCTTGGGGTCGTTGGAGTGGATCATTTCGAGCGATTCGGGCGGCATGCACCAGTCGCCGTAGGTGTCGCGGGGCATGAGGCCGCCTCGCATGAAGTCGTTTTTCATGTGGAGCAGCCATTTCTTCCAAGCCGTATAGTGTTGGCGGATAGGCTCAACATCGCCGAAGCGGGTGTAGAGCATGTCGGTGACGGTCAGCATGGCGCCGGGCCAAGTCATGTTGTCGGTGTAGCCGCGCCAATAGGGTGGGATGACGTTGGGCAGCGAGCCGTTGTCCCACTGGCTGTCGTCGCCGTCGGTGAGCCATTTGGCGTAAAGTTGTTGGTTTCCAAAGATATACGACTCTCCGTAGTTGCCCGTGGTGCGGTCGCCAGTCCAGCCCATGCGCTCGTCGCGCTGCGGGCAGTCGGTGGGCATCGAGCGATAGTTGCCGCGAATGCCCCAAAAGGCGTTTTTGTAAACGGCGTTGATGATTTCATTCGAGGTCTCAAACGAGCCTGTGACGGGCATTTCGTCGTAAATCACCCAGCCCTCGAAGTCGTCTATATTGGGTTTTTCGCGAAGACCGCTGATTTCGACATAGCGGAAGCCGTGATAGACGAACATCGGATGCCAATTTAGTTGAGAGTTTTGAGTTGAGCGTTTAGAGTTGTTGGCAACGATGTATTTATCAGTGCATTCCGCGCCGCGCAGGTTGGCGGTGTAGAGCAGGCTGTCGGGGGTGAGCAGTTCGGCGAAACGCAGGGTGAGGGTGTCGCACGCCTGCTGCCCGCACACCTTTATATTAATGAAGCCGACCATGTTTTGGCCCATGTCGAGATACCACTTTTCGCCTTTCTGGAACATTGCGGCGGGCTTCAATTTTTCCATGACGGTGATGTTGGGGTTGGGCTGGGCGCTGAGTTGACCTTCGGGAGCCTCGACGGGTTCGGTTTGGAGCCATGCAGAGTCGTCGTAATTGGCCTCGTTCCAATGGCCGAGGTCGTAGTTTTCGTCGTAAGTCTCGCCGTCCCATTCGTTGGCTGTGCGGATGGGGCCTCGGTTGGTGATTTTCCACGTTTCATCGCTGACAATCAGTTCCTTTTGGCCGTCGGTGTAAGTCACTTCGAGTTGCAGAAGCAGTCGCGGCGTGCCGAAACCGAACACATGCTCGGTGCCGTCCCAGCCATTGGGACTGGGGGTGTTGCGGATGGTGGTGTATCGTCCGCCTTCAAGGATGACACCGATGGCGTTGTTGCCCTTGTGCAACTGTTCCGTAACGTCGAAAGTGTTGAAATACACGCGCTTGGAGTACCAAGAGAGGGTGGGCTTCAGCAGTTCGTCGGGCGCAATTTCGGTGCCGTTCAGGTAGGCACTATACACACCCATGCCGCTGACGTAAAGTCTCGCCTTCTCGACATCGCCCTTCAGCGCAAACGCCTTGCGCAGGTAACGCGCCGCCAATCGGGTGTGACCAGTCAAAACGTCATCCTCAAACTCATGACCTATCCATTTCGCTTGCCAGTCTTCTTGGTTCAACAGACTGATTTCAAACGAGTTGACTTCGCTTTCAAGTTTCGTTTTGCCCTTGTCGGAAGTCACGGTGGTGATGACTTTCCAGTATGCCTTGTCGCGGCTTTGGAGCGGTTTGCCTGCGTATGGGATGTAAAGCATTTGGTTTGAGGTGGTTACGCCCGAGTCCCAAAGGTCGCCGATGTTGTTTCGGGCGTTTTCTTCGGTTGAGGCCACGAGGATACGGTAATTCCGTTGCGCGACATTGTTTTCCGAAGACTCATAGTGCCAACTGAAGCGCGGCTGTGCCGTGGCCAGAGCCTGTGGATGGACTTGTTGCTCCACATTAGGATTGGCAATCTTGACATTCCATTTGTTGTCGCAAGAGGCAAGGATTGTCAAGGCCAAAAGGATAATGGTGTGGCGTTTCATGGTGTAGTTGTTTTGTTGGGCAAAAATAGGGAAAAGAATTGTGCTTTCTCCCAAAAAATGTCTATATTTGCAACGTCAAAAGCTAACATTATGGAAGTGTATCAAATTTGGCTCATTGCCGCAATCGTTCTGGTCATTCTCGAAATCGCCACAGCCGGTTTCGGGGTCATCTGTTTCGCCATCGGCGCGGGCTTTGCCGCCCTTGCCGCGGGTTTGGGTGTCGGCCTGACATGGCAAATCGTCATTTTCGCCGTCGTCTCACTGCTGACTTTCATCTTCTTGCGTCCCGTCGTGATGCGATTCCTCGAGAAAAAGTCGAAGGACGTGAAGACCAACGCCGACGCGCTTGTTGGGCGCAAAGGCATTGTTTCCGAACGCATTGACGCTGCCCAACATACCGGTCGCGTGGCCATCGATGGCGACGATTGGAAAGCCGTGTCGGAAAGCGGCGAGGTTATCGAGAAAGGCATGCAGGTGGAAATCGTCAAACTGGACAGCATCATCCTGACCGTCAAACCGACAATGCACAAAACCACATCATAATCAATTCAACAATTCAACAACCAACAATTCAACATCATGAATGTCACCAACATTGTTTTAATCGTATTAGTAGCCCTCGTCGTAATCTACATCCTTCGTGGCATCAAGATTGTTTCCCAGTCGGAAACCATGATTGTCGAGCGTCTCGGCAAGTACAACCGCACGCTGAACGCGGGCATCAACGTCATCCTGCCCATCATCGAGCAGGCCAAGGAAACCATCGTGCGCCGTCAAAGTGGCGCCATGACGCGTACCTCTCGCATCGACATGCGTGAGCAAGTGTATGACTTTGACAAACAGAGCGTTATAACCAAGGATAACGTCATGACCGAAATCAACGCTTTGCTTTATTTCCAGATTGTCGATCCGATGAAGGCCGTCTATGAAATCCAGAACCTGCCCGTCGCCATCGAGAAGCTGACGCAAACCACGCTCCGTAACGTGGTCGGCGAGATGGAACTCGATGAGACCCTGACCTCTCGCGACACCATCAACTCGAAGCTCCGCAACGTGCTCGACGATGCCACCAACAAATGGGGCGTAAAAGTCAATCGCGTTGAGTTGCAGGATATTACACCGCCTGAGAGCATCCGTCGCACGATGGAACTCCAGATGCAGGCCGAGCGCAACCGCCGTGCCGAAATCTTGAAGGCCGAAGGTGAGAAGCAAGCGCAAATCTTGAATTCAGAAGGTGAGAAACAGGCCGAAATCAACGCGGCCGAAGCCGAGAAGCAGGCCAACATCCTGAGGGCTGAAGGTGAAGCCCGTGCCAAGGTGCTGCAAGCCGAAGCCGAGGCAGCCGCCATCCGCAACATCGCCGAGGCCGTCTCCGACCGTGGCGCCGACCCCGTCAATTACCTCCTCGCCGTGAAGTACATCGAGACATTGAAGGAAGTGGCTGGCGGACAAGAGAATAAGACCGTTTATCTGCCTTATGAAGCCAGCAACCTGCTTGGCTCGCTCGGCGGCATCAAGGATATGTTTGGAAAGTAATCGTTCATCGCTTGAATGGAACTTCTTGACTTATACGACAAACAACTGAAAATCACGGGGAAGACCATTGAGCGTGGAAAGCATATTCCTTATGGTTATATGATTCCAATCGTGGCCGTGATTATCCATAACGACGAAGGACAATTCTTGATTCAGAAAGTGGCGGCTCGAAAAGGCAACTATTACGCCACTACCGCCGGACATGTGCAGAGCGGCGAGACCGACTTTGCCCGAGCCATGTTGCGCGAGATGAAGGAGGAAATCGGACTCTCGGCCACCAGGAGCGAATTGGAGCTGGTGAAAATCCGTCGCTACGAGTACAAGTTCACCTTCTTGTATCTCCTGAAAAGCAACGTCCCGATTGAGATGTTGCGTCTGCAACAGGACGAGGTGGAGTCAGTGAAGTGGATGGACCTAGACGAGATTGAGAGCCTTTGCCGGCAGGGACTTTTCAATCGCACGCACTACAGCCTGTTGCGCGATTGCGTGGAAAGCAACTTCTTCAGGCGTTAGTGTCGTGTCATTTTATTTCCTATTTTTGCAACACCATAATCGAACAAATACCTTAGTAATATGATCGCAAAAGAATTATTGAATCCCCAAAGCATCGTCATCTGCGGTGCCTCATCCGACATTCACAAGCCCGGCGGCAAGTCGCTGAAGAACCTCTTGGAGAGCCCGTTTAAGGGCCAGATTTACGCCGTCAATCCCAAAGAGACCGAGGTGCAAGGCGTGAAGTGCTATGCCAAGGTCGAGGATCTGCCCCAGGTGGACTGCGCCCTGCTGTGCATCGCCGCCAAGTTCTGCGCCCAAACCGTTGACGTGCTGGCCAAGGAGAAAGGCTGCAAGGGCTTCATCATCATCAGCGCAGGCTTCTCGGAAGAGAACGCTGAAGGTGCCGCCATCGAGAAACACATTGTCGATACCATCAACAGCGTCGGCGGATCGCTCATCGGTCCCAACTGCACTGGCTTCCTCAACGTGAACTATGCAGGCTGCTTCGACACACCCATCCCGCCGCTTGACCCCAAGGGCGTGGATTTCATCACGGGTAGTGGCGCCACCGCCGTGTTCATCAAGGAGTACGGCATGAGCAACGGCTTGAAGTTCAACAGCGTATGGGCTGTGGGTAATAGTGCCCAACTCGGCATCGAGGATGTCCTCGAGCACCTTGACGAGACCTTCGACCCGGAGAATTCCTCTCGCGTCATCATGCTTTACATGGAAAAGATCGGAGACCCGCAACGCCTGCTCAAACACAGCCGCAGCCTCATCAACAAGGGCTGCCACATCGCGGCCATCAAGAGCGGCGGCTCGGCTGCCGGTTCGCGTGCCGCCTCTTCGCACACGGGCGCTTTGGCCACCAACGACGCCGCCGTCGATGCGCTGTTCCGCAAGGCGGGCATCGTGCGTTGCCACAACCGTCAGGAGCTGACCACCGTTTGCGGCGTGTTCATGTATCCCGAAATCAAGGGCAAACGTTGCGCCGTGGTGACCCACGCGGGCGGTCCCGCCGTGATGCTCACCGACGTGCTGTCGAACGGCGGCATGGAGGTGCCTTCGCTGAAAGACCATCCCGCCAGCGCACCACTGCTCGCGAAGCTCTTCGCAGGCTCATCGGTGGGCAACCCCATCGATTTCCTCGCCACCGGCACCGCCGAACAGTTGGGTTATATCCTCGACGCGGTGGAGAACGACTACACCGACATCGACTTCTCGGTCGTCATCTTCGGCTCGCCCGGCTTGTTCAGCAACAAGGAGGTCTATGACCTGCTCGACCAGAAGATGCGCACCTGCAAGAAGCCCATCTTCCCCGTGCTGCCGTCCATCATCAACGTGAAGGACGAGATTGAGGATTTCATCGCCAAGGGCAACATCAACTTCCCAGAGGAGTGTGTGCTTGGCAACGCCATTTGCAAGGTCTATAATACGCCGAAACCTCAACCGGAACATGTGGAACTGCCGAAGATTGACGTAACCCGCATCCGCAAGACCATCGACCGCTGCCAGTCGGGCTATCTTGAGATTGCCGACTATAACGAGTTGCTTGACGCTGCCGGCATCAGCCGCAAGAAGAGCGTGGAAGTGAGCAAGAAAGAGGATGCCTTGGCCTTCGCCAAAGAAGTCGGCTGCTCGAAAGACGTGCCGTTGGTGATGAAGGTCGTCGGCCCGCTGCACAAGAGCGACGTGGGCGGCGTGACCTTGGGGGTCAAAGATTTGGACACGGTGGACAAGGAATTCGACCGCCTCATGGCCATCAAGGACACCTACGCCGTGGAGATGTACCCCATGCTCGACGGCATGGATGTTTACATTGGTGCCATACGCGACCCGAAGTTCGGCCATCAGGTGTTCTTCGGACTGGGTGGCATCTTCATCGAGGTGCTGAAGGACGTACAAAGTGCGTTGGCTCCCATCACCGCCGACGAAGCCAAGGAGATGCTCAAACAGCTTAAGGGCTACAAGATCCTGCAAGGCGTGCGTGGCCAGGAGGGCATCAACCTCGACCTTTATGCCGACCAAGTGGCTCGCGTTAGTGCCTTGGTGCAGGCCGCGCCCGAAATCGCCGAGATGGACCTCAACCCGCTGTTGGGCAATCCGCGCTATGTGACCGCCGTGGATGCACGTATTCGTATTGAGAAATAGTTAATAGTTTGCAGTTGTTCAGTTGTTCAGTTGGGTGTTTGCCTTAACTGAACAACTGCAAACTGCAAACTTCAAACTGACAAAGATGATTACCGAAAAAGCCACCTACTACCTCGTCTATGCCGCATTGGTCGTCGTCACCTTTTTGATTGACAACGCTTTGCTGAAGAAGACGGACAAGACAAGCCGCACTATCGGCTACATCACGAGCGTCATCGTCGATTTGGCCATCTTCGGCTATGGCATCTACCTTTATGTGGCTAAGGGCGAGGACCAGACCGGCTTCGTGCTTGGCGGCATCCTGTGCGGTTTGTGTCTGTTGTGCCTTTTGGGACGCTATTGGCAGAACAAGGAGGCCGACAAAAAGAAGAAAATAGTGTGAGGCAATCATTGCTCATAGCATTGCTTTGGTGGCCGTTTTTCCTGATGGCTCAGGAAGGTAGGGTCGCTTTTTCGGCGCAAGGTGGATTCTATGAGCAGAGCTTTGGCTTGACATTGTGTTGCGCCGATTCGCTTCATATCCGTTACACCCTCAACGGCGAGATGCCTTCTTCCACCTCATTGCTCTATGTGGATTCTTTGTTTTTGGACGATAGAGCTTGTTCAAAATCAAATATTTACACCATTGTTAATACGATACCGTCGCGATTCTATAAGCCTTATGACGTTGACAGAGCCATCGTGATTCGGGCGGCGGCTTTCGATGAAAGCGAGAATCGAGTGGGTGGTGTGGTGACCAACACCTATTTGATTAAGTCGATGGGCTGTGACCTGCACGGCCTACCGTTGATTTCCATTGTTGCCGATTCGATGTCACTATTCGATTATGAGACAGGCATTTTCGTCCCGGGAGTGCATTATGACTTCAAGGATTCGACGGCGACTGGCAACTATTGCAAGACGGGCTATGAATGGGAACGGGAAGCGAATTTCGAGTTTTACGAAACAGACAACAGCGGCATCAACCAGGTTTGCGGACTGCGCACCCACGGCGGGGCTTCGCGATGGTATCAACAGAAGGGCATGAAGCTTTATGCACGAAGGGAATACAGCAACAAACGCTTTATGCACGACTTTTTCGGCCGACAGTGGGACAAGGGCTACAAACGGTTGGTTTTGCATCCGTTCCAGTGCAGCAATTGGCTCCAAACGGGCGGACAAGACTATCTTGCTCAACGCGTGGGATCCTACCCCGACCTTGATATAGATTGCCTCGGTGTGCGACAAACCGTGGTGTTCATCAATGGCGAGTATTGGGGCGTTTACACTCTTGAGGAATCACCTGATGAGCACTATCTTGGCGATGGTTATAATCTTGGTATTGATAGGCTTAATGTTATTAAATGGTGGAATTCGGAACAGCATGGTGACATGACGGATTGGTGGAGATTCATGCGTTGGGCTTCTGGTGCCAATCTGATTCAAGAGGAGGATTTGGACTACGCTTTTTCGAGAATCGACATTCACAACTTCGTGGATTATTTGCTTTTCGAGACTTTTTCCGCCAATCTCGACTGGCCGCACAACAACGTCATGCTGTGGCAAAGCGAAACGGGTGAACCTTTCCGTTTCATCTTCTATGACGGCGATGGTTGCTTTACACAATTGGATTTCAATGCTTTAGAGAATGCAATCGAAAGGGAACGGGAAGGCCGCATGATTCGTCTTTTTCTCGGAAACCAGGTTTTCAGGGAGCTTCTGTGTTGCCGTTACCAGATACTTAGGGAAACTGCTTTCAGTTATGAGGCAATGAAACCTGTTTTGGATGAATACCGCAACCTTGTCAAGGATGAGATTTGGCGCCAATCTACCCGATTTGGGTTTCCAAGAAGTGAAACACAGTGGTCCTATGATATGCGGCAAGTGGATGCCTTTTTGCGAGAACGGGCTTCCGTGTTTGAAAATGAGTTCTGTGGTTTTATGAAAACATATTATTCGGATTCTTTGTCAATAAACTGTAAATAAACAAGTTATATGAAAAAGTCGGATTTTGTGACTTTAGTTGTCGTGGTCGCTGTGGTGTGCGGCTTCGCTTTCATCCCGGGCGCGTGGGATTGGTTCAACGAGACCACCAGGGCCCACGGCCTGCTGATGAGTTTCTTCAAGTTCGCCATTCTCGGCACCTTTGGCGAGATGTTGGCCCTGCGTATCCGCGAGGGTGTGTATCTCAAGAAAGGCTTTGGACTGTTGCCTAAGATGCTGGTTTGGGGCGTATTGGGCGTGGTTATCGCCTCCGCCATGACCATCTTCAAGACGGGTACGGTGAAGCTGCTTGATGGCGGCTTCCACTTTGACGGCAAGGCCGCCGAGTGGTTTGCCGGCGACTTGAGTTGGGGCAAAGCCTTCGTTGCGCTCTGCGTCAGCGTGCTGATGAACACCCTGTTTGCGCCGGTCTTTATGACTTTCCACAAAATCACGGATATTCATATTGCCGAGACAGGCGGAACGCTGAAAGGCTTCTTTGGCAGCCCGCTGAAAATGGGGGAGGCGCTGTCGAAGAAAATCAACTGGGATGTCCAGTATGGCTTTGTCTTCGCCAAGACCATTCCGCTGTTTTGGTATCCCGCGCACACGATTACCTTCTTACTGCCGCCTACGCTTCAGGTGCTGTTTGCGGCCTTTCTTGGTGTCGTGCTTGGTGTTTTGTTGAGTATAAAGAAATGAAAATCATAGTGTTATGAAAGCATACAAGATTTTTAGATGGTTCTTGAAAGCCTCCGCGCTGACCACGGTGATGTTCATCATGCAGGCCTGCTACGGCTCGCCGAACATGCCGCCCGATATGCCTGACGACATGGAAATGAGGGCGGAAAACGACACTTTGGTTTCGGCTGACGAACAGGTTCCGTCGGATTTGCAATCCGACGGTATTGAGTATGAGGATTTGCAATCCGAATGATGCTGCAATCCTTCCACAACTATTTCCGCAAAAAGGAAACCCAACTCCACGAGTTGAACTACCTCTTTTGGGAGTGTACGCAACGCTGCAACCTCAACTGCCAGCACTGCGGCTCGGACTGTGTGGCCTCGTCGCGCTACAATGACATGCCTTTCGAGGACTTCCTGAACGCGATTAAACCTTTGGAAACCAAATACAAACGCAACTCGGTTTTGGTGGTCATCACGGGCGGCGAGCCTTTGGTGCGTCCCGACTTGCCCGATTGTGGGCGACAACTGCGACAGCACGGCTTCCCTTGGGGCATCGTCAGCAACGGCTGGGCTTACGACGAGTCCATGCACAAACGGCTGATGGACGCGGGCATGTGCAGCATCACCATCAGCCTCGACGGGCTGCGCGACACGCACGACGCCTTCCGCAAACGCCATGGCAGTTTCGACCAGGCCCTTCGCGCCATCGACTTGATTGCCAACGAGAAACGCCTCCCGACTTACGACATCGTGACCTGCGTCAGTCCGAAGAACATCAATGAGTTGGAAGAAATGAAGCGGCTGCTCATCGAACACGAGGTGAAGGCGTGGCGTTTCTTCTGCATTGAGCCTATCGGTCGCGCTGCCAACGACCCCAACCTGCAACTCAATGGCGAACAGCTTCGCCAGTTGCTGGACTTCATCGTCGCCACCCGCAAGGAGGGGAAGATTGACGCGAAGTTCAGTTGCGAAGCCTACGTTGGGCCTTACGAGCGCAAGGTGCGCGACTGGTTCTATTTCTGTCGCGCAGGCATCACCGTCGGCTCCATCTTGATTGACGGCTCCATCTCTGCCTGTCCCAACATCGACCGCCGCTTTGCGCAAGGCAACATCTATCAGAACGACTTCCTCGACGTTTGGGAAAACCGTTTCCAACCTTTCCGCGACCGTGCTTGGATGAAGACGGGCCAATGCGCAGATTGCAAGGTGTTTAGGAACTGCCTCGGTGGGGCAATGCATCTGCATCGGAAGGACTCGGAGGGAATTTTGTTGTGCCATTACAACAAGATAAAATGTTAGGAGTTTCCCCTGCGGGGAATGGAAATTTGTCTTTGTAGTAGAAGGCGGCGGCTTGTGGCGTCAACGGTTCGTAAGCTCTACTAGCCGCCGCATTTTAACTCATCGAACCGCTTCCATTCCCTGTAGTGGAATCTTTTTTACTATTTTTGTCGCAAATTAGATGTTATGAGATTTGCATATACATATATCATGACAAACAAGTACCATACAACTTTATACACGGGTTGTACAAACGATTTAATCCGCAGAGTGGGAGAACATAAGACCCATCGCTACAAAGGGTCGTTTTCTGACAGGTACAATTGTGAGTATTGTGTTTATTATGAGGAATTTACCAGTTATCAAGCGGCAATTGATAGAGAAAATGCTATCAAACACATGAAACGAGTAGAAAAGATTCAGTTGATAGAGAATAAGAATCCTGAATGGAAAGAATTGGTTACAGAAAAAGGCTTTGTCCGTGATAAAACACCATGGAGCGAAAGAGTAAAAGAGGTTATGGATGAACTGATGAAAAATCAATAGAAGTTTCCCCTTTGGGGAATGGAGATTTGCTTTTGTAGTTGAAGGCGGCTGGTATACGTTATGAGTTCATAATAGTTTTAGGCCGCCGCCTTTATACACGCTCATATTTCTCCATTCCCGCTTTGCGGGAAACTATTTGTGTTTCCCTTTCAGGGAATGGAGTTATGTCTTTGAGGTAGAATGCGGCGGCCTATGACGTTTACGAGTCGTAGGCTTTACCTGCCGCCGCCTTTTATCCTATCCAATCAACTCCATTCCCCGCAGGGGAAACTTTTTTCAACTTTTTTTCAAAAAAATCACTTTTTTTTCTTGACAGTATCGAAATTTGTTGTACTTTTGCAGCGTACTAATCAACTAATACACTACAACAAAAATACAACAACATGGTTACAATCAACAACTTAGACTTCGGTTACAAAGCGCAACCAGTCTTCAAAAGCATCAGCCTCAGCTTCGAGAAGGGCAACATCTACGGGCTGCTTGGCGAAAACGGAGTGGGGAAGACCTCCCTGCTGAAACTCATCAGCGGCTTGCAAAAGCCCACTGCAGGCACCTGCGAGGTGGATGGCATCGCCGCCTTCAACCGCTGGCCGGAAACCCTCCAGAAGATCTTCTTCATTTCGGAAGACTTCGCTATCCCGGAAGGCACACCTATTAATAATGTGCGCGAGTTGGGCGTGTTCTACCCCAACTACGACGAGAGTCTCTTCTTCGAACTCTGTAAGGAATTGGACGTGGACCCGACGCGCAAGTACGCCGAAATGTCGTTTGGTCAGCAGAAGAAGTGCTTGATTGCCACGGCTTTGTCGCTCAACACGGACTACCTGCTCCTCGACGAGCCTACCAACGGCCTCGACATCCCCTCGAAGACCTTGTTCCGTCAGGTCATCGCGAAGTACGCCAACGACGACCGCACCATCATCATCTCCACCCACCAGGTGAAGGATGTGGAAAACCTCATCGACCCCATCATCATCCTCGACCACGACGAGGTGTTGCTCAAGGCCTCGTTCCGCGACATCACTGACCGCCTCTATTTCGACTACGGCATGGAGAAAGACGACACCGCCCTCTATAGCGAGATGATTCCCGGCGGCTACGTCAACGTCATCCGCAACACCGAAGGCCTTGACAGCAAAGTGAGCATCGAGGTGCTGTTCAACACCGTCATGAAAAACAAGGAAACCATCAAACAAATGTTCTGTTGACACGAGATCAAAAAGACCATGACCATTGACTATGACCATGACAATTTTTACGAAAAGACGAAAGTCTTACTTCTTTTATCAAGTTGTCATAGTCATGTTCTCAAGTCATAGTCCCACAGTCTCGCGTCCTAAAAAAATAGGAGAATAAATCATGAATAACACATTCAATTTCAATCGTTTCAAAAACCTCTTGCTGAAGGACGGCAAGATGTACATCCGCAACTTCGGCACTTCGCTCATCGTGTGGTGCTGCCTCAACGCCATCTTCTGGATTTTCAATCTGCTGTTTGGCTCGACGTCCAACCCGCAGTTCCGTTTTGGAATGCTCTGCGTTTGGACGGGTTTGGCCATGATGATGGTGCCTTCAAAGGTCTATGGCAACGCCAACCTTTCGCGTGAAGGCGTTGGTTTCGCCATGCTGCCTGCCTCGTCGTTGGAGAAGTTCGTCAGCATGTTCATCTACTGCGCCATCGTGACACCCGTTGTCGTCTTTTTTGGCGGCTATCTCGTTGATGCGCTGCTGTCGCTCTTCCCCTTCGGCGGTTTCGAGAAACCGATACAACTTCACACCCTCAACGACCTCATTCGCGTGATCGATAACAACGAAGGCGTGGTGCAGGCAGGCGACATGAGCGTCGCCTTTACGGACGTGTTCCCCATCGGCGTGATGCGCACTTCTTTGTACATGGGCATCATCCAATGGGCGGCCATCTTCATGCTCGGTAACATGCTCTTCAAGAAGCACAAGACTGGCAAGACCTTGGTCTGCTACATGGGCATCAGCTATGTGCTTTCCACGATTTTCGGATTGGCTTTCCTCACGAACGGTCGTCTGGAACGTTGGCTGGAATCCCTTGAGGATGTTGCTGAGAGTGAGATGATACAAATAGCCCATAATGGATTGATTTGGGGTACCATTCTCGGCATCGTCGTCACTGCCGTGCTGCTCTACTTCACCTATCGTAAAATCAAGACGCAAAAGTACTAAGCTATGGAATTCAACGCACACAAACCCATATACTTGCAGATTTGCTCGCAACTCTATGAGCAAATCCTGCGCGGCGAACTGAAGGCCGACGACCGTATCCTCTCGGTGCGCGACTACGGCATACAACTCGGCGTGAACCCCAACACCATCATGCGCTCCTACGAGACCATGACCAACGCGGGCATCATCTACAACAAGCGCGGCATCGGCTATTTCATCGCGCCCGAAGCCAAGGACATCGTGCTCAAGCAGATGCGCGAGGAGTTCATTACCAAGGAGTTGCCCGAAGTGGTGAAGAAGATGAAGCTCTTGGGCATCAGCTTGGATGAGATAAAAAACTCGTATGAGCTGTAACTTTTTCGGCGTAAGTCCGTATTACAACAAAGAAAGAACATTGAAATTCTTTAGGATTATTCGAATAATTCGTGTAATTCGTAGTTAAAAGGAAAACCAACCTTAAAACTCAAACACAATGAAAAGACAAATCTTAATCATCGCAGCCGCCGTCGTCAGCATGACGCTCAACGCCTGCACCATCAATGTGGATGGCGAATCCTTCGGCGGCGAAACCATCAAAGGCAACGGCAACATCGTGACGCGCAACTTCGACGTGACATCCTTCGACAACCTCGCCGTGTTTCTGCCCTTCACGACCAACTATGACGTGAATGTCACCATCGCCGACACTTATTCTTGCACCGTTCGCTTGGACGAGAACCTTTTCGAGTACCTTGAAATCAAGGTGCGGGACGGCGAACTGCAGTTGGGAAAGCCCCAAAAACAGATGAAACTCAAACTTCGCCCGACGGAGTGCGTTATCGATGTCACTGCGCCGAGCATGGAGGAAGTCAACATGGCGGGCAGCGGCATGGTCAACGTGCTCAGTCCGCTGAACGCCAACAAGATGGCGTTCTTTGTGGCCGGTTCGGGCAACATCGTCTTCAAGGAAACGGCCAACATCGCCCATCTGGAATTGAGCATTGCCGGTTCGGGCGACATCCTCATGCCCGCCCTTGTTTCCGACCATCTTGAACTGAACATCGCCGGCTCGGGCAACGCGAAAGTGGAGAGCGGCACCGTGGCCAATGCCGAGGTTGACATTGCCGGCTCAGGCGACTGCGACTTGGCCTGCGAAACCGAGAGACTGGATGCCAACATTGCGGGTTCGGGCGACATCACCGCGAGAGTGAACGGCCAACTCGACTACAGCATCATCGGCTCGGGCAACATCAGCTACTATGGCAATCCCACCTTGAAAGGCGACAAATTAGGTGGCGGCAAGGTGAACCGCCTCGGCGACTGACACCAAAAGAAAGTAAAACTCTTTTTCATACCTTGTGAGGAGCGGGGCTGCCAGTGGGCGGCCTTGCTTTTTTGTGTGTCCAAAAAACGACTAACTAGGACAATCTTGAAACAAGAAAAATTAAGTGATAAATTGATTGTCAATTAGATAAATATTTGTATCTTTGCACAATTTTTATCAACAACAAGATGCAACGAAAACCCTTATTCTTTCTGTTTTTTTTCATCATATTTGCCATCAGTTGTCTTGCACAGCAAACGGGTCGGGTTGTCGGTTCGGTGAAGGATGCCGAGACGAGCGAAACCCTTGTGGGCGTGTCGCTTTATGTCGAGCGTCTCCAGTTGGGCACCACGACCGATGGGAATGGCCATTTCGAATTGGAGCTGCCTGCGGGCGAACATGTCCTGCGCGTCTCTTACGTTGGATATAGCACATTGGAAAAGAGGCTAAATATTGGAGATAAGCAAGTTACGCTGAACATGAAGCTGCATCCCGAGTCAGAGAAGCTCTCGGAAGTGGAAATCACCAGTGAGCGCAAGGATCGCAACGTCTCGGAGATGCAGATGAGCGTGCAGTCGCTAGACATGATCACGATCAAGAAGATGCCTGCGTTGATGGGTGAGGTGGATGTCGTCAAGTCGATACAACTGCTTCCGGGCGTGCAGGCGGCTTCCGAAGGCTCGTCGGGCTTCAGTGTGCGCGGTGGCTCCACCGACAACAACCTTATCCTCTTGGAGGGCGCCCCAATCTACAATGCCTCGCATTTCCTCGGCTTTTTCTCGGTGTTCAACAATGACGTGGTGAAAAGCGCCACGCTTTACAAGGGCGACATTCCTGCCAATTACGGCGGCAGGCTGTCGTCGGTATTGGACGTGGAGGTGAAAGACGAAATGCCCAGGAAATTCTCGGGGCAAGGCGGAGTTGGCTTGGTGACGAGCCGCCTTATGCTTGAAGCGCCGCTGTTTGAGCATAAGACATCGGTCATGTTGGCGGGACGTTCCACCTATGCGGGGCTCTTGCTGCCTTTCCTTGGCGAGAACCTCAACAAGTCGAGTATCTATTTCTATGACCTCAACGCCAAGGTCACGCAAGTGCTGGACGACAAGAACCGCCTTTCCGTCTCGATGTACCACGGCCATGACGAGTTTTCGATGCAGAAGATGGTGGGGTTGGGCTACGGGAACTCCAGCGCCACGATTCGATGGAACCACGTGTTCTCAGACAGGCTCACCTCCAACCTGTCGCTGATAGGGTCGCGCTACCGCTATGCTGTCGATGTCAACTTCAGCCCTTACGACTTCACGCTGAAGGCCGGTACCGATGCCGCCTATCTCAACTACGACTTCTCAATGATGTGGAACGGCAGGAACGTTTCAAGGTTCGGTCTTTCGACGAGTTTCCAGTCTTATCGGCAGGGCGAGCTTGACGACCGTGGTGGTGCGTTGGCGCAATACCTTCAGTTGAACAACGTGGAACTTGTCACACGCAAGGGATTGGAACATGGGCTTTACTTCACGCACGACTATACCCCTTCGCCGCGCTTCTCGCTGCGTTTGGGTCTGCGCCTTTCTTGCTTCCAGAACATTGGTTCAGAGACGGTTTACCTTTTCAACGAGTATTATCTGCTTGCCGACACCGCCCATTATGGCAGGGGAGAGGTGTTCAACACGCAGTTCAATCCCGAACCGCGCGTGGCCGCCATGTATCGGTTAGACGAACACTCCTCGGTGAAGGCATCGTATTCACGCACGGTGCAATACGCCCAAATCGCATCTTCGGCCACGGGCGGCCTGCCCTTCGACGTGTGGTTTCCCGTAAGCCCCAACGTGAAGCCGCAGAAGTGCGACCAGTTTGCCCTCGGCTATTTCCACAACTTCCTGAACGATGCCATCGAAACTTCCGTGGAGGTCTATTACAAGAACATGCAAAATGTCATCGACTTCAAAGACAACGCCATCACGTATGGCAACTTACAGATTGACGGTCAGTTGCGTTCAGGGAAGGGCCGTTCCTATGGCGCAGAGTTCCTCATTAGGAAGAACGTGGGCAAGTTCACGGGCTGGATTTCATACACCTATTCGCGTTCGTTCCGCACTATCAGGGGAATCAATAGGGGACTGGAATACCGCTCGCCTTACGACCGTCCGCACAACTTCGTCATCGTGGCCAACTACGAAGTCTCGCCACGGATCACTCTTGCCGCCAACTGGATTTACAATACCGGCCAGCCCGTCACCCTGCCTTACGGCCAATATACCATCAATGGGTTGACCTATGCGGTTTACAACGGAATGCGCAACGAGAGCCGCTATCCCGCTTACCACCGCCTCGACCTCTCGTTCACCTGCAAGCTCGGCAAGCTGAAAGGCGCCAAGTGGCAACAAGAGCTGAACGTCTCCGTTTACAACGCCTACGCGAGGCACAACACGTGGGCCATCACCTTTGAGCAAGACGGACACGGAGGCATCGCCACAAAGAGCATGTACCTCTTCTCCGCAGTGCCTTCCATTTCCTATAACTTCAAGTTCTGATACCGATGAAACGTTTTCATATATTGTTGGTTCTCGCTGGCTTGGCAAGCCTTGTGGCCTGCACGGAAGATATCGTCATCGACAAAGTTGACGGCAATCCGCTGATTGGCGTGGCAGCCTCGTTCACCGATGAGACGAAGCGTCACGAAGCCATCCTTAGCTATACCACCGACTTCTATTCCATGGAAGGCGCACACATGGTGAGCGGAGCCAGGGTGTATGTCACCGACGGGACTGACACCCTATTCTATTATGAGGACGCTGAAGCTCCGGGGCATTATCTCACCCCTTTGGCCGCCGGGCGGAAAAACACGCTCTATCACCTCCATGCCGAGGTGCCCGACGCACACAGTGAGGATGGCATCATACACATCATAGCGGAAAGCTATATGAATGACAACGTGGAAGTTGTTGACAGCCTCGTGATGAAGCCGTTCAACGGGGACAACGACACAGTGCCGTCGGTTTTCTTTGGCGACACGATAGAATGGGTCTATCCCTATTTCCAAAGCCTGCCCGACCCGTCGGTGGTCTATATGCCGATGGTGTTCAAGAACGACACGCTGCTTACCGACACCTTGAGCCAGCGTATGGTCATTCCAATGGCCGGCTATGCGGGTTTCTACGTGAACGGGCCTGAGATGCAGGCCGCCAATAAGGAAATCCCCATCCACTATTTCCGCAAGAGCAAACTGCGGCGTGGCGACCTCATTCGCGTCGATTTGTACAGCATTCCCGCTGAATACATGTATTTCTACTACAGCATCCTCATGTCGAACAGCAATAATCCGATGATGGGGGCGCCGTCAAACGTGGAGTCGAACGTCAGGCCGAAGGAGCGGGCGGTAGGCTGGTTCCTGACGGCATCAGTGGTTTCCGCCGAGACCGTTTTCGACGACAGGTGACGAATAATGTTTGTATTTGTAAATCAAAACTTAGAGAAGATATGGGGACAAAGCGTCATACGAAAGTGTTTTTGGGGATGTTTCTTGCGGCATTCTGGCTTTGCTCATGCACTGAGGACATCACCATCGCGCCTCCCGAAGGCCGCAGAAGGCCTGTGGTTGAAGGCCGTTTCACGAATGAATTGAAGCGACACGAAGTGGTCTTGAGCTATACTTCGGAGCTTTATACCGACTCCATAGAGATGATTCCCAATGCCATAGTGTATGTGGAAGGTGGCGGCGACACGATCTACTTCCATGAACAGGACGGTAAGCCTGGACATTACCTGAGCGATTCCGTGGCGGGACGCAAGCATCACTGGTATCACCTCGAGATACAAGTTCCCGAAAACACCTTGCTTGATTTTCCGCTCCGCATCTACGCCGACTCATATATGCCCAAGAACGTGGACCAGATCGACTCGTTGCGACTTCTACCATTACTTACCGAGGAGGGCATCCCCTTCGTCGATGAGCAGGCCGCCGTGTGCGTGTGCCCCTATTTCCAAGCGCTTCCCGATTCGAACATGGTTTACAACGTGGAGCTTTTCCTCAACGGGAACCACTTCAAGAACAGGCCATCACAGCTCATGAACCTGTTTTCGATGCGTGGATATGCAGGTTATTATTTCAACGGCCCCGAGATGTTGGAGGACAACATCGAAGTGCCGGTGGGCATCATGAACAAGTCGTACATGCGCGAGGGAAGCGTGGTGAAACTGAAGCTGCACAGCATCACGCGCGACTATCTCTATTTCCTTTATAACCAGAAGCTTTCCGTCGGATCCAACCCGATTATGGGTGCCTTTCCCGCCAACATCACGAACATTTTCTCCAACTGCGATGCCATCGGCTGGTTCAGCACCACGTCCGTCGTTTCGGCGGAAGCGGTGTATCATGAGTGGGAGTAGCTTTCCCAAGGTGTTTTGTGCGTAAAACAGCGTAATGTGCCCAAAAAAACGCGATTCCGCTGATTTACGCACATTTGTAAATGTAATAAATTGATATATAATTATTTATAATATTCAATTTTTGCAAATTGTCATTGTCTTTCAAGCGTCAAAAAAGCCGCCCCAGTTGGAGCGGCTTTTGCTTTGCTCGGGAAAACCGAAACTTAGTTCTCAGCCTTGATGTTGTCCATACCGACCTGGACGGCCTGCATGTTCAGCGGGATGAGCTTATGGGCGCGCTCCGGCAAGGAGTGACGTAAACCCTCTTCGACGTTCTTGTTGTCGATGATGGGACGCACTTTCAGGAAAGCACCGAGGATGATCATGTTGAACACCTTCGAGTTACCCATGTCGGAGGCGAGCTGTGCGCCTTCGATGCTGTAGATGTGGATGTCCTTGCGGGTGGGCTTGTGGGTGATGCCGTTGGGGTCGTAGATGAGGTAACCACCAGGCTTCACTTTGCTCTCAAACTTGTCGAGTGACTGCTGATTCAGAATGACGGCAGTGTCGAAAGCGTTGAGGATGGGGGAGCACACGCGCTCGTCGCTGACGATGACGGTCACGTTGGCCGTACCGCCACGCATCTCGGGGCCGTATGAAGGCATCCAGCTGACTTCCTTGTCCTGCATGATACCACTGTAAGCAAGGATCTTACCCATT
>JAFSJF010000104.1 GCA_017439405.1 Bacteroidales bacterium | reverse complement strand
TACATTCCTCACTGTCGCATGGCGTATGTAGCCGAAAATTCCTATGTCAAAATAATGATGATATGGAGGAATGTTTCGAAGATACATCTGGCAAATACGTTGTATCTTATGGCCGTCGCCATCAAAAGTGCCCATGAAAGGCGTATCGCGTGTTCCTATAGGGGAGAAGTTGTAGTCGTAGCCAATTTCCCCGAAGTCGATGTCTTGGGTCAGTTTCACGGTGCGTCCGTTGAAATCGTCGGGTTCGCAGCCGTTGAGACCG
Organism: Bacteroidales bacterium; assembly: GCA_017439405.1. Lineage (GTDB taxonomy): Bacteria > Bacteroidota > Bacteroidia > Bacteroidales > F082 > Limimorpha. The sequence goes on along the minus strand of JAFSJF010000104.1, from coordinate 6,760 downwards.
TTCACCGCCGAGATGAGCCACACCAGGCCGTCGGAGGAGGAAATCTCCACGTTGCCCTCGGCATCCGTCACGTAGCCTTCAGGCTGCGCGGTGATGGTGTCGACCCAATAGGGCAAGGGTTCTACGTATCGGTTAGTTATGAGACTTGGGTTTTGCGCCTGTGCCGCAATGGCCATGTAAATCAAGGCTGCGAAAAATAGAATGCTCTTTTCCATGGTTTAAATGTCCTTAATTTGAGTAAACATAATGCGTGTGCGGAATCGTGTCGCCTGCAACGGTTACGAAATATGCCACGGTGACATATCCGTCTTCGTCAAACTCGTGCTTGCAAACTCCTGAATCGACATCCGTTCTTCTCCAATTTTTCCATAATGGGCTGGTGAGGAAACCGTTTTCTGCGACGACATGACCTTGAAGCACATAAGGCAAGGTGCTTTCAGGGTCAATATGTTCGCAAAAGTTGCCATAGTTGGTTGTTGAAACAGTGTCGCCCTCAACCAACGTCTTGATTTTTATTACATTGTCCCCGTCCCATTCAAAATAGTTGGCACCAGGATGATCTCCTTGTTTTGTTATGCTAATCAGCCTCCCAAGATTATCGTAACTGTAGTTTTCCGAATATTGGTATGCTGTATCCATATAATAGTCTATTGTCGTGATTTTGCCTTCGCGCAGATGGCATATGTAATGGGTGAAATTGATATACCACAACCATGAGTGTTCGGGCAAAGTCAAAAAAACGCTAAACTGGTCGTCGTTTTCATACTTAAAACTATAATCGACTTCATACGGGTCTCCGGGACTTGTCACAATTCGATTGATTCTCTTGAACTCCTCGTCCCATTCTATGATTTTGTTAGGTTGGTTAGGGTCGGAGTAATAAGTTTTCACCAGATACTTTTTCACCACCGTTTCAGTGGTGTCGGCAGGATTGTCGTTGTTCGGTTCAGGTTCGGGCTTATGGCAGGCTGTCAGGGCTATGGCCACCATACACATAAATAGAAGTTTGTTTTTCATAACAGTGTTTTTAAGGGTTTCTAAAGTTCATGTTTAATCTGTTTTTGTTTTTTGCATTGGCAAAAATAAAACTTTATTTCAGAAGGACAGGGGCAACCCAAAAGTTTTTTTGCAATTCTTACAGTTTTTCAGGCAACGACTTGATCTTCAGCGGTTAAAAATGCAATAAACGCTCCATAATAAATACATGTAACCCACGACGGCAAGCAAACGCTTCTTCCAGTTTCAACGTAACACGGCGGCATGTATAATAAGGCTTTTGCAACAGCACACAAACTTCCATCTTGTTCATTTTCAACAGATAAAGACAGCAATACAGCCACTCGTTTCGATGTCAAATGCGTATATGTCAATGCCATAAACCTCGCTTTTTTCCCCACCAGTTCCTTTTCATCGAAATGTTCCTCCATGATTTCCAGTGCCTTCAGGTATTCACGGCAAGCCTCCACAATGCTGTCGCGTTCATAATACCCCACACCATTAATATAATGGGCGCGGGCATCCAAGAAGGCGATGGTTTGGGTGTCGGCATCGGACGCATTCGATGCGTCCCTACGGACAGGCCTGTGTAGGGACACACCGCGTGTGTCCGCAACCCGCAACAACGAATCATAATAGGCCACGGCCTGCTGCAGTTCCACGCGGTTGGTTTGGGCGGAATCGTTCTTGTAGAGCAGCTCGGCCAGCAGGAGATGGGCGTAATACTGGTCGTAGAGACGCATTGAATGCGTCTCCAATGCCGTGCCGCCTGCCTTGTTTGCGGGAGACGCAATGCTTGCGTCTCTACAGGTGTCGAACCAGGGCAGCAGCAGCGCCAACGCGCTGTCGGGCCGCCGCCACGTCAGGCTGTCGATGGCGGCCAAGGCGGGGGAGGGCGTCACCGTTGGCCCCGGCCCTTCGTCAGGCTCAGGGCCCTTGACGCAGGCGGCCAAGGCCAACAACGAAAGCAGTCCTAAGAAAAAGCGCCGTTTCATGGGGGCAAAAGTAGGAAACTTTTCCCGTTTTCCACACAACGGTCACAAGTTCATGCCAGCTCAAACTGTTCCAGGAAGCGCAGGTCGTTCTCGAAGAACAGGCGCAGGTCGTTGATGCCGTATTTCAGCATGGCGATGCGCTCCACACCCATGCCGAAGGCGAAGCCCGTGTATTTCTCCGGGTCGATGCCGCTGGCCGTGAGGATGTTGGGATCGCACATGCCGCAGCCAAGGATTTCGACCCAGCCCGTGTGCTTGCAGATGTTGCAGCCCTTGCCGCCGCAGATGTTGCACGAGATGTCCATCTCCGCCGAAGTCTCGGTGAAGGGAAAATACGACGGGCGGAAGCGTACCTTGGTGCCTTCGCCGAAGAACTCCTGCACGAAGTGGTACAAGGTCTGCTTCAGGTCGGCGAAGGAAACGTTCTCGTCGATGTAAAGGCCTTCTATCTGGTGGAATATGCAGTGGGCTCGGGCCGAGATGGCCTCGTTGCGGAACACGCGGCCGGGAGCGATGACACGGATGGGCGGTTGTTGCTTCTCCATGGCGCGCACCTGCACGCTCGAAGTGTGGGTGCGCAACAAAATGTCGCTGACCTTGTTCACATTCGGCTCCTTGCTGATAAAGAAGGTGTCCTGCATGTCGCGGGCGGGATGGTCGAGCGGGAAGTTGAGGGCCGAGAACACGTGGTAGTCGTCCTCGATCTCGGGGCCTTCCACGATGGTAAAGCCGAGGTGGGCGAAAATCTCGTTGATGTCGCGGCGCACGATGCTCAACGGATGGCGACTGCCACGCATCTCGTTGGCAGGCATGGTCATGTCGAATCCGGCATCGTTAGTGTTTTGGTTGTCAAACTTTTGCAGTTGCTCCTCCACCTTTTCCTGCACGACGTTCTTCAGCTCGTTCAGCTTCATGCCCATTTCCTTTCGGAGTTCGGGAGCCACGGTCTTGAAGTCGGCGAACAAGGCGGGGATGACACCTTTCTTGCTCAGGTAGGTGATGCGGAAATTCTCCAACGCTTCCTTGCTTTCGGCTTGGAAACCACGCACTTGTGAGAGTATTTCTTCTACTTTTTCTTTCATTGGTTTATCAGCTTTAAGCTATAAGCCGTAAGCCATAAGCGGCAGCTGACGCAAGCTTGCCGCTTATGGCTTATGGCTTACGGCTTCATTTTTCAATCGTAACAGAGATAATCGTCACGGGATCGACGGGAACGTCCATGCGGCCGGTCTTGACGGCGGCGATTTTGTCAACCACCTCGAGGCCTTCTGTCACCTCGCCGAAGACGGTGTATTCGCCATCAAGGAAGGGCGTGCCACCCGCGGTTTGGTAGGCTTGGCGCTCCTTGGCCGAGAACACCTTGCCCATGCGGCTCTCGAACATGTCCAAAGCCTTGTCGTCATACACCTTGCCTTGCACGATGTAGAACTGCGAGCCGCTGGAGGCCTTCTTGGGGTTCACTTGGTCGCCTTGGCGGGCGGCGGCGAGGGCGCCTTTCTTGTGGAAGTGGTTGCTCTTGAACTCGGCGGGGACGGTGTAGCCGGGGTCTAAGCGGCCGTCGGCGTTCTGTCCGCCTTGGATCATGAATTGGTTGATGACGCGGTGGAACGGCGAGCCGTTGTACCAGCCCTCGTTCACCAGCTTGATGAAATTGTCGCGGTGCAAAGGCGTGTCGTTGTAGAGTTTCGCCTTAATCGTCCCCATGCTGGTCGTGATGACGACGACGGTTTCCTTTTCTTCTTTCTGTTGAGCTTGGCAGGTCAGCCCGACCAGAACCAAAGCGGCTAAAATCAGTTTTTTCATAGTTTCAGGATTTCAAGATTTCAAGATTTCAAATTTCAAATTTCAGGATTTCAGATTGTTCGGCTGCCACGGTGTGACAGCCCTACACAGCTCACTCCTAACTCTCAACTCTCAACTCTCAACTCTCAACACCTCCTCACTCATTGACAATGGAATACGTCACTTCAAGCTTCATGCGTCGTCCTTCGGTGGCTTCCGGTCCGTTGATGACCCAACGGTAGGGATTGTAGGACGCACCGTCGATGCCGAGGCTGAGGCCATGGTTTTCGGTTTTGTTGAGGATGAGTTTACCTATGTATTCAGAGATGCGGAAGGTGACGGTTCTCGAAGCGGCGTTGTAGCTTCCTCCGAAGTAGTTCTCGCCTTCGTAGTTGTCGGGGAGGATGTAGGTCGTGTTGTCTTCCTTGAAGCCTATGAGGACGAGTTTCGGCGGGGCGGTGAAGACCAGGCTGTCGATGTCGGGCGGGGCTGGCAGGATGAGTTTGGCCTCGTTGACGAGGATGTGCCCGTGGCCTAAAGTGTCGGCCCAATGGGTGAGGTTGGGGAAGGTGATACGGGTCCTGATGCCGCCCATCGATTGCAGGTAGGTCTTTTCCTGCCCGAGCTGGGTTTGGCCTTGCAGGAGCTGTTGCACCAGGTCGGGGCTGCCTTGCGTGTAGTCGTGGTCGAAGTGGTTGAAGAAGTTGTCGTCGGAGGTCACGTAGTAATAGTAGCGCAAGGCGTTTTGCGGCGTGGTGGCGTCATGGTAGTAGAGTTGGAGCAAGGTCAAGGAGTTGTTGGTGAGGTCGATGGAGCTGACCGAGCCGTTCTGTCCTACGGCATCGCAGGTGATGCAGAGGCCTTTGAAAAAGTTCTTGAAGGCGTCGGGGGTTTGGTAGGCCGAGCTGTCGATTTGCATTAGGAACTGGCCGAACTCTTGGCTCAACGGGATGCGAATGACAGGTTGCGTGAGCGTGTCGCTCCCGACGACGAGCTGGACGTTTTTCAGGTGCGGCCTGAAGCCGAACCCGTTGGCTAAGTCGATGAGGCTGCAAGGCACGGTGGAATGGCTGTAATACGTTTCCGACGACGAGATGCTGTCGGTGAGCTGGTAAACGTGTACGGTTTGCCACGTCGTCGTGTCGCCATATACATTGGCCAACGAGAGCTGTAGCACGACGGAATCGAGCACGGGGGCCGTGCCGAAGTATTGTCCCGACGAGGAGAAGCGGAACTGCGTGTAGAACCCCGCTTGGGTAAGTCCGAAAACGGGGTCGTTCATGCCGCCAAGCAGGGCATACCTCACGTTTTTCGTCCCGATGGAGTCGCAATAGGAATGGCAGGCCACCTGCACGGTGTCGGTATGGTAAGCGTTGATGTAATTGTTGCCGTCGATGAGGTTGTTGCCGATGGTGCTGGGCGTTTTCTTGCAGGAAAAGAGTGCCAATGCCAGAGTGCCAATCATTAACGCCAAGCCGATTCGAGCGGTTGAATGATATGTTCTCATTGTACTTTGTTTGGTTTGGAAAGGATAACTCAAAACCGCCACACTTATTGTTTCTTGATGAAGCTTTCGTAGAATTCGTTGCAGTCTTGGGGTAATCGATCCATGCCGTTGAAGGGCAAGACGGGCTTGCCGCAGGTTTTCAGGTATTCCTCGATTTCGGGATGGATCTTTTCGCTGCAAATGGTGATGCCGTCGGCATAGTCGATGGCGGCCTTGGTGAGGCCGACGTAGTCGGTTTCCTTGAAATACTTGAGGTCTTTGGCCGTCATGCCAGGCAGTTTCATCTTCTTGTCGAAACCGGCGGCAAAACTCTCCTCAAAAGCGTCGTCATAGATGGAATAGATGACTTTTGACTCGTTGTAGAGCGGGTTGTCCCTGACGCTCAGGGCGCGTTTCAGGTAAACAGGCATCAGGGCCGACAGCCAGCCGTGGCAGTGGATGATGTCGGGCGACCAGTTGAGCTTCTTCACCGTTTCGATGACGCCGCGCGTGAAAAAGACGCAACGGCTGTCGTTGTCGGGGTAAAACACGTTTTTCTCGTCATAGGCCAGCCCCTTCCTCTTCGAAAAGAAGTCTTCGTTGTCGATGAAGTAGATCTGAATCCTCGCCTTCTGGATGGAGGCCACCTTGATGATGAGCGGGTGGTCGGTGTCGTTGATGATGAGGTTCATTCCCGAAAGCCGTATGACCTCGTGGAGTTGGTTGCGGCGCTCGTTGATGACGCCGTATCGAGGCATGAATATCCTGATTTCCTTGCCGTCTTCCTGGGTGGTTTGGGGCAAGTGTCGTCCGATGAGACTCTTCGGCGTCTCTGGAAGGTAGGGGGTGATTTCTTGGTGGACGAAAAGTATTCTTGTCTTGTTTTCCATTGTCTCTGTTGCTCTTTCGGTTTTAATGGGCAAAGTTACGGTTTTTTTCTGAGATAGAGGAAAAAAAATTCATCATCCCCAAAAAGAGAAAATGTCAAGAATTTGATTTCCAGCCAAAAACCCGACAGCAAGCGCTTACAGTCGGCCACCAACGTTTAACCAACGGGTTGGTCTTGGCAGATGATGTTTCCTTGCAGCCTGAAAACACGAATTATAGATTCAACAAGCAAAGTTATAAAAAAGTTCGGTGGGGTGGATGAAATTTAGCACTTTTCGCGGTCTGTAGTTTAACTTGTTTTGAATGGTCAAGAGTTTGTTGTGTGATAGGTTGCTGAAATTCATTTGCTTATCGATGTATTGTCGTATGAGATTGTTGGTGTTTTCGATGGTGCCTTTTTGCCAGGAGGAGTAAGGATCCGTGAAGAAGACAGGGGCGTTGAGAGCCTTGGAGACCAGTTTGTGCCTTGCGAACACGCCGCCGTTGTCGGTGGTGATGGACAGGACGTGCTTCTTGAAGGGCTTGAGGAGCCTGATGACGGCCTTGGCGACGCCGGCGGCGTTCTTTCCGTTGGCGAGCCGCTCCATGAGCAGGAATCGCGTCTTGCGCACGG